>NZ_NSFW01000012.1:0-233998 GCF_002294905.1 Mesorhizobium sp. WSM4308
CCCCAAACCCCTCGGCCCGTCTTACTCCAAGCCGACCGCAAGGTCGGCTTTTTCTTTCTAAATGGGCCCGACGGTAAGGTCGGCGTTTTCTTTCCCCACAAGCCGACCGCAGGTCGGCGTTATCTCGCGATAGGCTGGCGCCAAATCAGCCGGGCGGCTGGGACAGGGCCAGGTTGCCGCTGAGCAGCGCCGCCAGATCGCCCGCGGAAGCATCAGCATCGGCACGCAGCCGGATCGCGAATTCGGCCATCGGAACCGGTGGCAGGCTCAGCTCGCGCGGCGCTTCGACGATGCCTGAATGGGCAAAGCGCGGGGTCCGCAAGGTCAGCGCAACGCCGGCATTCACCGCGGTGCGAAGGCCGGCCAGGCTGGCACTGCCGGCGGCGATGCGGTAGCGGCGGCCGGCCGCATCGAGCGCCGCCAGTGCGGCCTCGCGAAACCCGCAATGGGGATCGAGCAGCGCCAGCGGCAACTCTTCCTGCCGCCAGGCGAGCCCTTTCCCAGAACACAGCCACATCATCGGCTCACGCAGCACGCCGACCTCGTCCGGCGCGGCCGCCTGGCGCATGACAATCGCCAGATCGAGGCTGCCGGCCTGCAGCGCCTGCGTCAGTTCGGCGGAGCGGCCAACCCGCAATTCGATCCTGACGCGCGGATGGCTGGTGGCGAAGGCACGCAGCAGATCCGGCAGGCCGCTGTCGGCGAAATCCTGCGTCGTGCCGATGGCGACACGCCCGGCTGCCCGCGCCCCCTTCAGCGCCAGCCATGCCTCGCGGTGCGCGGCAAGAATGCGCCTGGCGTGGCCGACGAGATCCTCCCCGGCCGGCGTCAGGCCGCGGCCCCTGCCCTGCGGCGCCAGCAGCGGCTCGCCGACGATCTCCTCCAGCCGCTGCATCTGGGTGGTCACCGCCGAAGGCGAACGGCCAACGCTGATAGCCGCCCGCGCCAGCGAACCGCTGTCGACGAAAGCGAGAAAGGTTTTGAGCAGATCTGGATCGAACATTTCCATAATTCGATAATATCGAATCTTCTGTTGAAAACAATTCGATTTTTTTGACTCAATGATGGTGGCATGGTCTCTCCAACGGCAATCAGACGCCGCTGGAAACCAAGGAGACGAAAAATGCCTATCATCAATATCAGCGTCACCGGCAAGCCGGACGCCGCCTTGTCCGCCAGCATCGCCAGGGAAATAACCGAGATCACCGCCACGCAATTGCGCAAGGATCCCACGATCACCGCCGTTGCCATGTCCTATGTCGATCCGCAGCACTGGTTCGCCGGCGGCAAGTCGCTGGCCGAGCATGGCACCAACACGTTCTGGCTGGATATCAAGGTGGTCGACGGCACCAACACCAAGCTCGAGCTGGACGCCTATCTCAAGGCCCTCTTCGATGCCTTCGGCCGCCTGTTGGGCAGTGTGCACGAGGAAAGCTATGCCTTCGTGCATGAAGTTCCGGCAGCCGCCTATGGCTATGGCGGCAAGACGCAGGAGTTCCGTTTCATCAGCGGGCGGTTGAAGGCAGCGTAAGGGTCGTTCTTTCTCCCTCCGGGGGAGAAGCAACACCGTCTCTTCCCACATTGACCTAGCGCCCACTTGCGCTACCCTCTGCGCCGAGGCGGCCGCGGAAGAGCCGCGATGACAAAAGTCGTTGGGAGAGAAGCGGCATGATCCTGACACTGGCGCTGCTTGCGGGTCTCGTTCTGGCCTGGCTGCTGATCGGCGTGGTGGAGAAATTCCGCCTCGACCTGCGTTTCAGCCAGGCGATGCTCTACGTGCCGTTCAAGCTCGCCTACCGGATCAACGACAGCCGCATCAGGATCGCGCGCAAGGCGCAGGCTCCCGTCATCTACGTCATCTCGCACCAGTCGCGCTTCGAACCAGCGCTGATGCTGTCGCTGCTGCCGGATGACACGCTGCACATTCTTGACGAGGTCTCGGCACGCTCGCCGTGGCTGGAACCCTGGCGTGAGCTTGGCCGAACGATCGCCTTCAATGCCGAACATCTTTTCGTCAGCCGCCGGCTGGTGCGTGTGCTGAAGGGCAAGGGCCGGCTCGCCGTCTATCTGCCGGACGCAGTCGAGCCTGACGTCAAGACGTTTCGGCTGTTTCGCGCCGTCACCCGCATTGCCATGCAGGCTGACGCCCGCATCGTGCCGATCTTTGTCGCCGGTGCCCGCAGCCTGCCTGTTTCCCTGACGCCGGCGGCCAAGGCCCCGCGGCACTGGTTTCCGCGGCTCTCGATCAGCGTACTGGAGCCGATGACCATCGCCGAACTGGTGGCACGCAATCCGGACCAGGCCTCGAATACCAATTCGCTGTTCGACCGCGTCGCCGAGGCCCGGCTTTTCGGCAACGACCTCGACCGCGGCCTGTTCCTGGCCATGCGCGATGCGGCAGCCAGGGTCGGCGCCTCGCATCCGATCATCGAGGACGTCATCTCGGGCGCACTGAGCTACCGCAAGATGTTCATCGGTGCCCGCGTGCTGGGCAGGCGCTTCGAGGCGGTGACGGCGCCAGGCGAAGCGGTGGGGATAATGCTGCCCAACGCCAATGGCGTCGTGCTGTCATTCGTCGGACTTCTGTCAGCGGGCCGGGTGGCGGCGATGATCAACTACACGGCCGGGCCGGCGAGCGTCACCGCCGCCGTGCGCACGGCCGTCATCCGCACCGTCATCTCATCGCGGGCCTTCGTCGAGAAGGCCGATCTCGCCGATATCGTCGCCGCGGTCGAAAAGGGCGGTGCCAGGCTGCTGTGGCTGGAAGATGTTCGGACCAGCGTCACCGCGCTGGACAAGCTTGCCGCCGCCTTGCTGTGGCGTTTGCCGCTGCAGCGCCAGGATGCGGCCAAGCCGGGCGTGATCCTGTTCACCTCCGGCTCCGAGGGCACGCCGAAGGCGGTTGTCCTGTCGCAAAAGAACCTTCTCGCCAATGCCATGCAGGCCGAGGCGCGCATCACCATCTCGCCGGCCGACATCCTGCTCAACGTGCTGCCGGTGTTCCATTCCTTCGGCCTGACGGGCGGCACCATCCTGCCGCTGGTCACCGGGGTAAAGCTGTTCCTCTATCCCTCGCCGCTCCATTACAAGATCATCCCCGAGATCGCCCGCAAGGTGAAGCCGACCATCATGTTCGGCACCGACACCTTCCTCGCCAACTATGCGCGCACCGCCAAGGACGGCGACTTCTCCAGCCTGCGATTCGTCGTTGCCGGCGCCGAGGCTGTGAAGCCGGAAACCCGCCGCGTCTACCGCGAGCGCTTCCAGGCCGAGATCATCGAAGGGTTTGGGCTGACCGAGGCCGCGCCGGTGGTTGCCGTCAACACCGCCCTCCATGGGCGCGACGGTACGGTCGGGCGGCTGCTGCCGGCCATGCGCATGAAGCTGGAGCCGGTCGAGGGCATATCGGATGCCGGCCAGTTGTGGCTCGACGGACCGAACCTGATGATGGGTTACATGACATCAGACCGCCCCGGAGAGTTGCAGCCGCTGAGCGGCTGGCACGACACCGGCGACATCGTCGCCGTCGACCGCGAAGGCTTCATCACCATTCGCGGCCGCGCCAAGCGCTTCGCCAAGATCGCCGGCGAGATGGTGTCGCTGGGCGCGGTCGAGATGCTGGTGCAGTCGCTGTGGCCGGAAGAACGCCATGCGGCGGTGGCGGTGCCCGACAAGAGACGCGGCGAACGCATCGTGCTGGTCACCACCGCCGACGATGCCAATCCTGAAGAGCTGCGCCAGTTCGGCAAGAAGGCCGGGGCCGCCGAACTGATGGTGCCGAACGACATCGTCAAGGTGGAGGAAATCCCGGTGCTCGGTTCCGGCAAGACCGATTATGTCTCGACCAGAAAGCTGGCGATCGACAGGCTGGGGCGGGGCATCGCGGCGTAACGCCGCCAGATCCAACCAATCGTTTCACCTCAGGCAAGCCGGGATGATCGGCGAGATCCGGTAGGATTCACGCTTCTTCCATGCCTCGACACCCCTGAAGATGGCCCCTCGCCAAAGAATCGCCAAAGTGGTGAGTGACCATTCACTCTCCATCGGAGCAAGATTTCCAACCTGGAGGAAAGCTGCACATGGCAAAAATCCTTGTCACGGGAGGGACCGGACATCTCGGTCGCGATCTTGTGCCGGCGCTGTCCCAGGCCGGTCACGTCGTCAGATTGCTCGCCAGGAAGCCGATGAATGATCCCTCCCTGCAATGGGCCTTGGGCGACTTGGCAACCGGCGAAGGCATCGATGACGCGCTTGGCGGCATCGACACCGTGATCCATGCCGCGACCCTCTCGCCCATCGCCAGGCGCGGCATGAGGCCGATTGACTTCTTCTTCAGCCCGACAAGCGTCGATGTCGAAGGCACGCGGCGCTTGCTTGCAGCATCGCGTCGCGCCGGTATCGGCCACTTCATCTTCGTGTCGATCGTCGGCCTCGAATTCAGCAGCCTGCCCTATGCCCGAGCAAAGTTGGCGGGCGAACAGCTTGTGCGGGAGTGCCCGCTTGCGTGGTCAGTCATTCGCGCAACGCCATTCTACTACCTCTTGGAGCAGATGCTGGGTGGGCTGAAATGGCTGCCTGTCTGGCCGTTGCCAAATTCGCTCTCAAATCCCGTCGATACGCGAGATGTAGCCCGCTATCTGGCGGAGGCGGTGAATGACGGGAAGCGCGGTGTACGCCCTGCGATCGGCGGCCCGGATCTGATGCCCTTCTCGAGTTTCGCACGACAATACTGCGATGCGCTCGGGCTCAGGCGGCTCGTCCTGCCACTGCCGGTCAGCCGCAAGATGAGCTTCAAAATGGGTTTGGTCGAAACCAATGAGCGGCTTGGTCAAAGGAACTGGAGGGCGTGGCTTTGCGAACGACACAAGCACGTGGCAGTCGATTCGCATCGCCAGGCCGCCGGCTAGCGCCGTTTGTGATTGTGCGCGTGGTGTTATTGTCCTCTGAGAATCCCCTACCTAGTCATGGAGCTGGGATCCGCTATGAAACCGCCATCAACTGGACGGGAACGCATTCTGCGTGAAGCCATCCGACTGTTTGCCGAGCGAGGCTACGACCGGACGAGCGTTCCCGACATTCAGGAGGCGGCAGGCCTGTCGCGCGGCTCCGGCGCACTCTATAAGCACTTCCCTTCAAAAGAGGACCTGCTTGCCACCGCGATCGATCAGTTTGTCGATACGGCACGGGAAGGCCGTGCCGAACTTGGCGAGACAACGCTTTCCATCGACGAAAGTTCGCGGCGGCTTGTGGAGAGCATGCTTGAAAAGCTCGGCGCCAACCGCGACGTGCTTCGGATCTTGTGGCGCGACCTGGAGCATTTCCCCGCGCTGAAAGCCTCCGCACGTGGCGAGATCATGCAAAGCACTTATCTTGCTGTCGCGGAATGGCTGCGGGAGCGCCAGCGTCAGGGCGAATTGCGCCCGCACGACAGCGAGGCGATCGCCGCCGTGATCGTCGGCAGCGTCGCCATGTTCCGGGTCTTCGAAGCGATCTGGGGTGAACGTGCAATCGAGATCAGCGATGAACGCTTTGCCTCCGCCTGGGGCGATCTGTTGCTTGGCGGCTTGCGACCTAGACCAGTCTAGCGATCAGCCTATGTCCGAAGGCGGCACCTTCTCGCCTTCGAGCTTGGCGCGCTTGGAATAGGCGCGCACGGAAAACGGCAGGAAGATCAGATAGCCCGCGACCGATGCCGTCAGCGTGTACCAGGGATAGGTCATCAGCAAGAGGATGTAGAGCACCACGGCCAGAATGACCGGCAGCACCCTGTCGCCCGGGATCTTGATGCTCTTGCCGGAATAGACCGGCAGCCGGCTGACGAGAAGGAAGGCGACAAGGATGGTGAAGCCGGTGGCGACGAAGGCGGCTGGGCGGCTTGGCTCCAGCCCGAGCCTCAGGAAGAACAGATAGAGCGGCAGCATCACCAGCACCGCGCCCGCCGGCGCGGGTACGCCGACGAAATATTCCGACTGCCACAGGGGCCGCTCGGCCTTCTCGTCGTCGAGCACGTTGAAGCGGGCGAGCCTGAGCCCGCAGGCGATGGCGAACAGAAGGGCGGCTATCCAACCCGGCGAGCCGGCGCGATCGAGCAGGAAGGCATACAGCACCAGAGCCGGCGCGACACCGAAATTGACGATGTCGGCGAGCGAATCCATCTGCGCGCCGAATTTCGAAGTCGCCTTCAGCATGCGTGCGAGCCGGCCGTCGATGCCATCGAGAAAGGCAGCCAGCAGCACCATCACCACCGCTGTCTCGAAGCGGTCTTCGAAGGCAAAGCGGATGCCGGACAGGCCGGCGCAGATGGCAAGCACGGTGACCAGATTGGGCAGCACCATGCGCATCGGGATCTCGCGGATGCGCGGACCGCCGCTGGCATGGGCCTCGAACTTCTTGAACGGCGCGCCCAAGGCTCAGGAAATCCTGACGAGCGGGGTGCCGGCGACACCGCCGAATTCGGCGAGCACGGTTTCACCGCCGACCGCCGTCTGGCCAACGGCGACACGCGGCGTCGCGGCCAAAGGCAGGAAGACGTCGACGCGCGAACCGAAGCGGATCAGGCCGAAACGCTCGCCGGTGCCGATCGAGCCTCCGGCCTCGGCCCAGCAGACGATGCGGCGCGCCACCAGGCCGGCGATCTGGACGGCGGCCACCGTGCCGTTGGGGCTCTCGATGACCAGGCCGTTGCGCTCGTTCTCGGTGCTGGCCTTGTCGAGTTCGGCGTTGAGGAATTTTCCGGGCCGATGCTCGATCTTGGTTATGCGGCCGCGCACGGGCGCGCGGTTCACGTGGCAGGAAAAGACATTCATGAACACCGAGATGCGGGTCATCTCGACATTGCCGAGGCCAAGCTCGCGCGGCGGCACGGCCGGGCCGACCGCAGAAATGATGCCGTCGGCGGGGCTGACGACCAGGCGGTCGTCGACCGGCGTGACGCGCTCGGGATCGCGGAAGAAATAGACGCACCAGGCGGTCAGGATCAGGCCGATCCAGAACAGTATCGAGGAGAAATAGCCAAGGAAAAGTGTGCCCGCGCCAAAGGCCGCGATGAAGGGGTAGCCTTCACGATGGATCGGTACGAATGCGTTCTTGACCGTGTCGACAAGGCTCATGGGGTGGGGGCGGTCCCTGTTTCAGGTCCGGCCTCAATAGCCGAAACACCCCCTGCCCGCAACGCGACAATCGGCGACGCCACATTGGCTGCGGCTGGCGGGCGCGACGACGGGCTACAGCACGTGCGATATTGGCGGTGCGGTCAAGACCCGCGGGTCGATACCGACGACAACCGACAAGCCGCCGTCATGCGGTGCCAACGCCCTACCGGCAATGTTCCCTGAACGGAATAACAAGGCGGCTGTCGGAAAGAAGGCCCCTCGCCCGTCCTTGGGTGTGACAGCGTCCTTCCAAAGCCTTTTCAGCCATGATGACGCGCAACAAGGAGGTCCGTAATGCAGATACAATCGGCCGCACCGGCGCGTCTCGTCACCGCCGGCCTTGCCTTCGGCGAATCCCCACGCTGGCATGACGGACGCCTTTGGGTCTGCAACTGGGGTACCGGCGAGATCATCGCGATGGATGCGCACGGCAATCGCGAAATCATGCTCACCGTGCCGGCCGTCCTGCCCTATTCAATCGACTGGCTGCCGGATGGACGCCTGCTTGTCGTCTCAGGCCGCGAAGGCTTGCTGTTGCGGCAGGAGGCTGATGGCAGGCTCGTCACCCATGCCGATCTGCGCGGTCTGTCGAAAAGCCCGTGGAACGAGATCGTCGTCGACGGGCGCGGCAACATCTATGTCAATGGCGGCGGCCCCGCGCCGGCTGCCGGTGAGCATTTCGGCCCAGGCACCATCGTGCTAATCACGCCGGATGGCGCGCTCCGCCAAGTGGCTGACGACATCGCCTTCGCCAACGGCATGGCGGTGACCCCGGACAACAAGACCCTGATCCTTGCCGAATCCCATGGCAACCGGCTGACCGCCTTCGACATCGCCGCCGACGGCGGCCTGTCCAACCGGCGCGTCTGGGCCGACCTCGACGGTTATCCCGACGGTATCTGCCTCGATGCCGAAGGCGCGATCTGGTACGCGGATGTCCCCAACAAGCACTGCGTGCGGATGCGCGAGGGCGGCGAGGTGCTGCAGACCGTCACCGTCGATCGCGGCTGCTTCGCCTGCATGCTGGGCGGTGCGGACAGGAGGATGCTGTTCATCGTCGCTGCCGAGTGGCGCGGCTTCGAGCACATGGTCAGCGACGCACGCACCGGCCAGGTGCTCAGCGTGGAAGCGCCGGCACCCGGCGTCGGCTGGCCGTAAGCCTGGAGCAGTTCACGTTGCTCTATGCCTCGGGAATCCGCTGATAGTTGGCAATGTCGGCGCGCACCCCAAGCCGGGCGATCGTCTCCTGCGGATTGAAGGCGATGCGCTCGTGCGCGGCCTTGACGATCGGAACGACCTTGTCGACGGCGGCCTGGCTCTCCCATTCGACGATCGTCACCAGGTTGAATTCGCCCGGCCCTGAAAATTGTTCGAGCAGGAAATCCTGCACGAAACCCTGCTGCTGGCGCAGCAATTCGTGCGTCGTCCTGACCTTGACGAGGATCTCCTCGCGGGCGGCGGCCGGCACGACGAACTTGTCCACCCTGAACACGCTGCCGCCGTTAACGTTCTGATTTATGTCGTTCATTTCGATTGTTCCGTTCCTGGATGATGGTGTTTTCGGGGCTCCAGGAGCGGCGTACAATCTCAACTTAAGTTGAGGTCAAGCGGAAAAATCAATTTACCTCCGACGTCCGCCGGCGAACGATGACGCCGAACTCGTCGCCCTCGCGGGCAAGGCGCAGGCGCTCCTCGGCTTCGGTCGCCTCGCGCTGGCGGTCCCACATCGAGGCATAGAGGCCGTGCTTGCGCATCAGCTCGACATGGGTGCCGCGTTCGGCGATCTGGCCGTCCTTGAGCACGATGATCTCATCGGCGGAAATCACCGTCGACAGACGGTGGGCAATCACAATGGTGGTGCGGCCCTTGCTGACGAGATCGAGCGCGGCCTGGATCTCCTGCTCGGTGTGGCTGTCCAGCGCCGAAGTCGCTTCGTCGAGCATCAGGATCGGCGGCGCCTTCAGGATGGTGCGGGCAATCGCGACGCGCTGCTTTTCGCCGCCGGAAAGCTTCAGCCCGCGCTCGCCAACCATCGACTTGTAGCCGTCTGGCAGCTTTTCGATGAACGGCCCGATCTGGGCGAGTTCGGCGGCCTTGCGGACTTCCTCCTCGCTCGCGCCGACGCGGCCGTAGCGGATGTTGTAGGCGATGGTGTCGTTGAACAGCACCGTGTCCTGCGGCACCATGCCGAGCATCGCGCGCAGGCTGTCCTGGGTGACATCCCGGATGTCCTGGCCGTCGATCAGCACCTGGCCGGCCTGCACGTCATAGAAGCGGAACAGCAGCCGCGAGATGGTCGACTTGCCGGCGCCCGACGGCCCGACAATGGCGACCGTCTTGCCGGCCGGCACGTCGAAGGAAACACCCTTCAGGATCTTGCGATTGGGATCATAGGAGAAATGCACGTCGCGGAACTCGACCTTGCCCGCGCCGACGGTGAGCGGCTTGGCGTCCGGCTTGTCGACAATCTCCTGCGGCACGTCGAGCAGGTCGAACATGTGCTCAATATCGGTAAGGCCCTGGCGAATTTCACGGTAGATGAAGCCGATGAAGTTGAGCGGCACGGAAAGCTGCACCAGCATGGCGTTGATGAAGACGAAATCGCCGACGGTCTGCGTGTGGGCCTGCACCTCCAGCGCCGACATGCACATGACGACGACCGTGCCGAGGCCGAAGATGACGCCCTGGCCAAAATTCAGCCAGCCGAGCGAGGTCCAGGTCTTGGTGGCGGCGACCTCGTAGCGCGCCATCGAACGGTCGAAGCGGTCGGCTTCCATGCGCTCATTGGTGAAGTATTTGACCGTCTCGAAATTGAGCAGCGAGTCGATCGCCTTGGTGTTGGCGTCGGTGTCGCTGTCGTTCATGTCGCGACGGATCGAGATGCGCCAGTCGCTCGCCTTGACTGTGAACCAGACATAGAGCCAGACGGTGATCGCCACCACGGCCACATATTTCCAGCCATAGGTAAAACCGAATATGCCGGCGGTCAGCGCGAATTCGAGGATGGTCGGCGCCGTGTTGAGCATGATGAAGCGCACGATCGTCTCGATACCCTTGGTGCCGCGCTCGATGATGCGCGACAGGCCGCCGGTGCGGCGCTCCAGATGGAAGCGAAGCGACAGCTGGTGCATGTGGACGAAGGTGCGGAACGCAAGCTGGCGCACGGCATGCTGGCCAACGCGGGCAAACAACGCGTCGCGCAACTGGTTGAAGCCGAGTTGAACCAGCCTCAGCACATTGTAGGCGACGACCAGCATCACCGGGGCGAGCATGAAAGACGGCAGCGGCGGCGGCGTCTTGAAGCCGCCAGCCAGCGCATCGGTTGCCCATTTGAAGAAATAGGGACCGGCCACCAGCGTTAGCTTGGCGACGACCAGCAGCAGCGTAGCCCAGGTGACACGCGCCCTGAGATCGGCGCGGTCGGCCGGCCACATATAGGGCCACAAATTGCGCAATGTCGTGAGCGTTGAGGTGTCGGCGGAGACGGTTTTTTCGACCACTTTTCTTGCCTTTTGGGTGAGAGGGTCAGCGGCCGGAGCAGCAGGAATTGACGAGGGCGTTCAGCGATGCCGATACATCGGCAAGGGCTACGCGATCAACGGCATAGCGCGAGCGCTGGCGGTCGGGCTCGAAGCGGACCAGACCGGCCTCGACCAGTATTTTCAGATGCTGCGACACGGTGGACTGCGCCAGATCGAAACGGTCGACGACCTCGCGACAGCAGCAGGAATTGCTGGCCGAGAGGTGCTTCAGTATCTCAATGCGCGCCGGATGCGACAACGCCGCAAATTGCGCCGCGACAGCGTGGCTATCCGAGCTGCGGTTGGGTGGAGCGCCGGCAGCGCGATCTGTTTCAAGGGCGGATTCGGTCATCGTTCATCGGCGATAGACGATGGACGGCACCGCCGCAAGCTACTCTTCCGGGCAGATCGAACGGCGGCAAAAGCGCAGAACCGGATTCATGCGACGCGCTTTAGGTCTTTGTTTCCATGCATGTCGTCCCCCCAAAAATCGAGGTAACTCTTGGGCAGCATGCATCAATGCTCCGAGATGGATTTCTCGATCCCTGGAATAGCGGCGATCTGTTCAGCCAGAAATTCGACCAGCAGGCGGACCCTTGCGACGCCTGCGCGCTCCGGGACAATCAACATGTTCAGCGGGACGGATGGCAGCGAATAATCCGCCAGTATCGTCTCGAGCAAGCCCGCCGCCAGGAGATCGTCCACAAGCCATCGATGCGCCGGCGCGATCCCGCGAGCAGCGATCATGGCCTGCCGCGCGGCAAGTCCATGATCGATCCGCAACCGCCCCGCGAAAGGCACCGTGTGGCGTTCGCCGCCGGCGCCCTGCAAAGCGAGCGTTTCGCTGCCCGCCACGATCGACATCCGGATGCCCTCATGCCGGGACAGATCCGAAGGGACGACGGGCCGTCCCCGCGCCGCCAGATAATCCGGAGACGCCACGAGCAGACGCCGCGACTGGCCGAGGGCCCGCAGCTTCAACGAGCTGTCCGTGAGCGGCCCCAGCCGGACGGCGATATCGACACCCTCGCGGACGAGGTCCACCCGCTCATCCGTGAGGCTGAGGTCAATCCCGATGTCGGGATGACGGTCCTGAAAAGCGAAGATCAGGCGGCTGACGTGCAAGACACCGAAAGCTGCCGTGCAGCTTATCCGGATCGTGCCGGCGGGCGCGCCACGCGTGCCCCGGGCCTCATCGCTAGCCTGTTCGACGAGGCGCAGGATCTGAACGCTATTGGCATAATAGCGGCTGCCTTCGGCGGTCATCGTGACCCGCCGGGTCGTCCTGCTAAGCAAAGGCACGCCGACAGCTTCTTCCAGTTCCCGCACATGCCGCGTGATCGTTGACTGCCCGACACCAAATTCCCGCGCTACGGCCGACAGGCTGCCACGCTCGGCCACGCGAATGAAGGTACGCATGCGCTCGAATGTAATTTCTGACTTATCCATTATCCGGCACAATATTATGCATTACCTGCATATAGTGGATTGAACGGCCATTGGCTACCTTGCCGTCAGTTTCCTCAATATTGGATCTGACCCATGAAAGTTCTGCTCGTCTTCGCTCACCCTGAATCACGCTCGCTGAGCGGCGCCCTTCGTGACGTCGCCACAAGGGAACTCGAGGCTCAGGGGCATGAGGTGCGCGTATCGGACCTGTACGCCGATGGCTGGAAATCCGAAGTCGATCGCGCCGACTTCCCGTCGCTTGAACCCGATGCGCGGCTCATCCCGGTCGCGGCTTCCAAGAAGAGTTTCGAGGCCAACACGCTAACCGCAGATGTGCAGGCCGAGATCGAGAAGCTGCTGTGGGCCGACACCTTGATCCTGCAGTTCCCGCTTTGGTGGTTCGCCATGCCGGCAATCCTCAAGGGCTGGGTCGACCGTGTGTTCGCCTACGGATTCGCCTATGGCGTTGGTGAGCATAGTGATCGGCACTGGGGCGATCGCTATGGCGAGGGCACCCTTGTCGGGAAACGCGCTATGTTGATCGTGACCGCCGGGGGCTGGGAGGAACACTACACGCCACGCGGGATCAACGGCCCCATCGACGACCTGCTGTTCCCGATCAATCACGGGATCCTCTATTACCCCGGATACGACGTGCTTCCGCCGTTCGTGGTCTACAAGGTCGATCGTCTCGACGAGACCGGCTTCCAACCCGTGGCTGAACAGCTGCGTGAGAGGATGCGGACGCTGCCGACGACGACACCCATCCCATACCGTCGGCAAAATGGCGGAGATTATCTCATTCCGAGCATGAATCTCCGCCCTGAGCTGGGCGATCCCGGGGCAAACGGTTTCGCCCTTCACTCCAACCAAGCAGGCGATGCCAGTTGATCGATGTAGGCTTCTACTGCGCCTTGGTCGGCGCCGTCGTCGCCTGCTCGCCCATTGCCTTGAGGTCGGCGGCTTCGCCTTCCTTGGACTTTTCCGGGACCTTGAACACCTGGCCGGGCCAGATGTGGTTGGGATCCCTGATCTGATCCTGATTGGCGAGGTAGATGGTGGAATAGCGCACGCCGTGGCCGTAGACGCGTCGCGAAATCCGCCACAGCGTGTCGTTGCGGCGGATAATCACGGCGCCGTCGGCATGTTCGAGCTTGGGCGCCACGGCCTCCGGCACGTCGCTTGGCGGCGTGGTGGCAGCGACAACGGCCGAAGCCTCCGCAGCCGGCGCTGCCGGTGCGGCAGGAGCCGGAGCGGCGGGTGCTTCGGCGGCTGCCGATGCGGCAGGCTTGGTCTCAGCTGGCTTGGCATCCGCCGGCTTGGTCCCGGCAGGCGCCACGGCGGCAACCGCTTCGCCCGGCTCGCGCTCGAACGGCACCGCGGCGCGGGCCACGACCTTCACGCCGTCGGCATCGAGGCCGTCGACATGGATGGTGTAGCTGCCGACCGGAATGTCGCGCGTCGCTTCGACAAGGAAATGACCGTCCGGCGATGTCAGCGCGTCACCGAGCAGGATGTCGTTGGCGTAGGCGCGCACCTTGCGGCCTGGGTCGGCGAGGCCGGCGACGAAGATCTTGTTGCCGTCGATCTCGACCGCCTCGACGACGATCTTGGGTTCGGCCACGGCGGCTGGCGGTGTTGCCGGCGCGGCACCGGCGACGGCCGGGGCCGGTGCCGCGGGCGCCGGAGGAGCAGTTGCGGGCGCTTGAGCGGCCGGCGCCGGAGCAGCAGCCTGGTCGCCGGTGGCAGGTGCTGCCGGTTTGGTCCCTGGCGCCGGGACCGTCAGCAGTTCGGCCGGCTTGCCTGGCTCTTCGACCATGGCCAGCACCTGGCCGGCGGCTTCCTTGGGAACCGAAACGACAGCGGTCTGCACCGAGACGGTCACGACGGTGCCGACGGTCGAATGCAAGGCAATCGTATAGTCACCAGGCTTCAGCGGGTCGTCGAGCACGATGACAAAGGCGCCATCGGGACCTGCCACGGTAGAGCCAAGCACCGTCGTGCCGCTCAGGATCTCGACCTTTGAATTGGGCGCTGCATTGCCGGCAATGACGATCGAGCCATTGCCCTCGACGCGCACGACATCGAAAGTCGGCGAGATCGGGCCGGCTGCCACGGGTGCGGCCGGTGCAGGCGCTGCCGGAGCCGTAGCCTCTGTCGCGGGTGCGGCTGGAGCAGTCGCCTGTGGTGCTGCGGCGGGAGCAGCCGGCACCGCCGGCGCCGGCAGTCGCCCTTCCGTGCCGGGATCAGCCGGTTTCGGCGCCTCGGGCGGCGCCAAGGCCGCGACCTTCGCCGGCGGCGTTGGATGAAGATACGGGTCGAGTGCGCCCGATACATAGGCGGTTCCCGCGGCCGCGACGGTCCCACCCGCCGCGAACAGGAATGCCTTCAGTGGATTAATTGCCATATTTCCCTACCCCTTAGCCACCTAATGCCGGTCTAGCGTGTTTTGCCAATGCCGACAAGAAAAACGGGCCGTCAAGAAAAACCTCGGCTTGTCAACCCTTGGGGCTTGACCACGCATTCAGACCCAATCACCAATCATCCGCATGAACACGATTCGATCCGTCTGCGTCTATTGCGGCTCGTCTCCCGGCCGCGATGAAATCTATGCCAAGGCCGGGCACCTGCTTGGACGCTCGATTGCCAAAGCGGGCCTGCGGCTGGTCTATGGCGGCGGCACCAAAGGCATTATGGGCGCCGTCGCCGAAGGCGCGCTCAAGGCCGGCGGCAAGGTGACCGGCATCATTCCCCGCTTCCTGATCAACAGGGAAGCAACCGAAAGCGCGCTAGACCGGCTCGACGAGTTGCTGATCACCGACAACATGCACGAGCGCAAGCACAAGATGTTCGAGAAATCCGACGCCTTTGTGGCGCTGCCGGGCGGCATCGGCACAGTCGAGGAAATCGTCGAGATCATGACCTGGGCGCAACTCGGCCATCACCGCAAGCCGATCGTCTTCGGCAATATCAACGGATTCTGGGACCCGATGACGGCGTTGCTTGAACACATGACGGCAGAGGGCTTCATCCACACCGCGCAACGGGTCAAGCCGCTGGTCGTCAACGACCCGGAGGCCATCGTCCCCGCCATCATGGTGGCAGGCTCCTCCGTCGACGCCCCGACCGAGGGTGTGCAGTCGGTGATCGACAAGATGTAGGGAATAGGCAGTGGGAAATTGGGCCTGCCTACCGCCTACCGCCTACTGCCTTCCGCAAATCCCCAATCACCGCGCGCTCGTCCTGCCGGCGCCAGGCGAGATAAATCGCCACGCTGCGCTTGAACCAGGGCAGGTCGCGGAAGACTATTCCCGGCGGCGCGGCGCTTCGCAGGCTTTCCTGCACCGTCGCCAGGCCCAGCCCGGCGCTGACCAAGCCGAGTGAGGTCAAGGGATCGGCGGTTTCATAGGCGATGTCGGGTACGAAGCCAGCCTCGATGCAAGCGGCCAGGAACTGACCGCGGTTGGTGTCGGCGGGCTGGCGCACCACGGTGATCCACGGGCGGCCGTCGAGATGATGCGGGCCGATGTCGGCGACAGCCGTAAGCGCATCGCCATCGGGTATCGCCAGGACCAGCGGCTCGCGGCGGACCAGCATCGAGGCAATTTCGGGATAGTCGGCCGACGGCGGCGAATAGACCAGGCCGAGATCGAGCGTACGCTGGCGCAGACCTTCCAACTGCGCGGCAGAGCGCAGGCTCATCAGGCTGAGATGCAATTGCGGTCGCTCGCGGCGGAATTGCCTGAGCATGCCGGCGACCAGGCCTGCATGCACGGCGCCCTCGACATAGCCGATGGCGAGACGGCCGACCGCGCCGCTGGCGAGGCTGCGGCCGAACTCCTCCACGCGCCGCGCATTGGCAATCAGAGCGCGGGCCTCGGTCAGGAAGGCGCGGCCCTCCGCATTGAGATGAACCCGCTGCTTTGCCCGTTCGAACAGAGTGACGCCCAGTTGCTCCTCGAGCTGAATGATCTGCCTGCTGAGTGGCGATTGCGAGATGTGCAGGATTTCGGCGGCGCGACCGACATTGCCGGTTTCGGCGACGGTGATGAAGTAGCGGAGCTGGCGCAGGTCGAACACTTTTTCTCCGAGCTTTACGACCTCAAAGGTCTCAACTTTATCCTAATCAGTCTTGGACAGTCTGACTAGTCAAAGGAATAGTCGGTCATCCCAACCGAAGGAGACCGACATGCAGTTCTTTGCCCTTCTCACCCGTAACACCGCAAAGTTTGGCGACGCCGACTTTGTACCCCTTCTGCCCGGCGAGGCCGAGCAGCGCCGCACGCTCTACGCCGAAGGCGCGGTGCGCCAGGTCTGGAACCGCGGCGACATCCCCGGCAGCGGCATGATGTTCGAGGCGGCCGACGACGCCGAAGTGCGCGGCCACCTCGCCACCTTGCCGCTGATCAAGGCCGGCATGATGGAGATCGCCGCCATCGTGCCGCTTAACCCCTACCCCGGGTTTGGGCCGAAGCGCTGAGTTACCCCGATCGCGATGCGGTGGCGGTGAAGGCGCCGTTACCGCGCTCCTGCTCGACACACCGAGATCGGCGGATGTCAAGAAACTGTCACACGAAACCGGCTTCCCGCATGCTAAGACCTTGCAGTGAGCCGCTTGCGCGGTTCGTTGCTTGGACCATCTGGAGAAGCGACAGTGAACATCGCCCTCCCCGCCGAAGGCACCGATCTTTCGCCTTATTTGCCTGATGAACACGGGCTGTTCTTCATCTACCATTTCACCGCTGAAGGCGTGCGCACCAAGGATCCGGCGCAAGCCCACTGGACCTGGCGCAGCTACCAGATCACCGACCTCCACGCACGCCAGGAAATCGGCGCCGAGTTGGCCCTGCCGGCCCCGGCGCGCGACGCATTCCTCGCCCCCAGCCATGGCTGCCACATCGATTATGAGGATGGCTGGCTCTATGGCGATCTGCCGGACCTCAAGCATGACTTCTCGGAGGCGCGCGGGCTCGTCCATTTCCGCTTCGCCTTCAACGACACGATGTTGATCGGCGCCCGCAAACAGCCGCTGGAGTCGGTCGACGCCGTCCGCAAGGCGGTGGAGAACGGATCGCGGAAATTCCGCTCGCCATCGGACCTGATCGAGGCGGTCATGGGCCAGTCGCTCGACGGCATGTCGGGCGAGCTCGGCAAGCTTGGCGATGCGCTCGACGGCATAGAGGATCGCGTCGTGCGCGATGCATGGCACAATGAACGCCAGGCGCTGGTCGAGGCGCGCCGGCAACTGGTGGTGATCCACCGCCAGATGGCGACGCTCACCAACCTGTTCCGGCATCTCGACCATTCGCATCGCGACGAGCTGCCTGATCTGATCAATGATATGGCGGCCAGACTCTCGCACCGGGCCCTCACCCTCTATAATGACGGCGAGCAGTTGCAGGCACGCACAAGGTTGTTGCAGGACGAGCTGATGGCGAAACTGACCATGCAGTCGAACCAGCTTCTCTACATTCTCTCCGTCATGACGGCGGTGCTGTTGCCGATGACCATCATCTCAGGCCTGTTCGGCATGAATGTCGGCGGTTTGCCCCTGGTCGACACGCCGATGGGCTTCTGGGTGGTGACGGCGGTTTCGCTGCTGATCGCCGGCGTGACGTACCTGTTCGTCAGACGGCTCGGACAGATGTAGCCGCCGCCCGTCGCGCCGTGACCAGCATCGACCAGGAATACATCGCCAGCGCCGTCCAGATCAGGGCAAAGGCAATGGCTTGTGCCGTGCCGAACGGCTCGTCGAAGATCAGAACCGCGATCAGGAAAACCATGGTCGGCGCGATGTATTGCATGATGCCGATGGTCGAGAGGCGCAAAAGCTTGGCGCCGAACGCAAACAAAAGCAGCGGCACCGACGTGACCGGACCGCAGCCCATCAGCAACGCCGTGTCGGTGCCGGTGCTCGACACGATGTGGTCCTGTCCCGTCGCGATCAGGTAGACGATATAGCCGAGAGCCGGCACGGACAGCAAAAGCACTTCGAGCAGAAAGCCCTGGCTTGGCCCGATCGGCAGCGTCTTGCGGAAGAAGCCGTAGGCGGCGAAGGAAAACGCCAGCGCCAGCGACACCCAGGGCAGCTTGCCGCCCTCGATTGTCAGCACCGTGACGGCGACCGTCGCCAGCACCACCGCCGCGATCTGCAGACGGTCGAGCCGCTCGCCAAGCAGCAGCGCACCGACGACGACGCTGACCAGCGGGTTGATGTAATAGCCAAGCGCGGTCTCGACGGTGCGGTCGACCGCGATCGCCCAGACATAGATGCCCCAGTTGACCGAAATCAACGCCGCCGTCAGCGCCGCCATGGCAATGGTGCGGGGCGACCGAATTGCCGCCTTGAAGTCCGCCGTACGGCCGGCCCAGACCAGGACCGCCGCGGCGATCGGCACGGACCAGACGATGCGGTGGGCGATCACCTCGGCAAGCGGCAGGTGCGCCACGGCCTTCATGTAGAAAGGCAGCATCCCCCACAAGAGATAGGCGCCCAGCGCCAGCAGAAAGCCGCGGCGGGCCTTTGATTCCGCGTCCAGGGTAATTGCTTCAGTGACCATGGCCCAACGCTATGGCCCAGTAACCTTGGCAAGACCATCGCAAAGTTCTGATGGATCAATGGACTTTCGCTGATGGTTCAACCTTATTCGGCGGCAACAAGCCCGGCCATCTCACGGTTCTTCATCAGCTTGTAGATGATCGAATCCATCAGTGCCTGGAACGAGGCGTCGATGATGTTTTCGGAAACCCCGACCGTCCACCAGCGCGCGCCGGTGCCGTCATGCGATTCGATCAGGACGCGGGTGATGGCCTCGGTGCCCCCATTGAGGATACGCACCTTGAAATCGGCGAGCTCGAGATCGACGATCTCGCTCTGGTATTTGCCGAGATCCTTGCGCAGCGCGATGTCGAGCGCGTTGACCGGGCCGTGCCCTTCCGCCACCGACATTTTTTCCTCGCCGTCGACCAGCACTTTCACGATCGCTTCGGACACCGTCTTCAGCTGGCCATTGGCGTCGAAGCGGCGCTCGACCATGCAGCGGAACGAGGTGACGTTGAAGAATTCCGGCAAGCCGTGCAGCATCTTGCGGGCGAGCAGCTCGAAGGACGCATCGGCGCCCTCATAGGCATAGCCCTCGGCCTCGCGCTCCTTGACGACCGCGATCAGCGCATCGAGCCGGTGATCGTCCCTGGGCACCTCGATGCCGCGCCGCTTCAGTTCGGCGAGGAAATTGGCCTTGCCGCCCTGGTCCGAGACCATGACGCGACGGCGGTTGCCGACGGATTCCGGCGGCACATGCTCATAGGTCGCCGGCTCCTTGGCCAGTGCGGAGGCATGGATGCCGGCCTTGGTGGCGAAAGCCGAGGCGCCGACATAGGGCGCCTGCGCTTCCGGCGCTCGGTTCAGCAATTCATCGAATGCGCGCGACAGACGCGAAATGCCGGTCAGCGCCTCGGCCGAAATGCCGGTCTCGAAGCGATCCGCGAATGCCGGCTTCAGCGCCAGTGTCGGCACGATCGTGATCAGGTTGGCGTTGCCGCAGCGCTCGCCTATGCCGTTCAGCGTGCCCTGGATCTGGCGCACGCCGGCCTCGACCGCGGCCAGGGAATTCGCAACCGCCTGGCCCGTGTCGTCATGGGCGTGGATACCAAGATGATCGCCGGGAATGCCTGATGCAATGACCTTGGCGACGATGGTGCGCGCTTCCGATGGCTGCGTGCCGCCATTGGTGTCGCACAACACCACCCAGCGCGCGCCGGCGTCGTATGCCGTCCTGGCGCAGGCCAGCGCATAGTCCGGATTGGCCTTGAAGCCGTCGAAAAAGTGCTCGCAATCGACCATCGCCTCCTTGCCCGAGGTGACAGCGGTTTCGACCGAAGTCTTGATCGACTCCAGATTCTCTTCATTGGTGCAGCCGAGCGCGACGCGGACGTGATAGTCCCAGCTCTTGGCGACGAAGCAGATGGCGTCGGATTTCGACTGCACAAGCGCCGCAAGGCCGGGATCATTCGAGGCCGAGACCCCTGCCCGCTTGGTCATGCCGAAGGCGACGAATTTGGCGCGTGCCGTGCGTTTCTGCTGGAAGAACGCCGTGTCGGTCGGATTGGCGCCGGGATAGCCGCCCTCGACATAGTCCATGCCGAAATCGTCGAGCAGTTTTGCAATCGCGATCTTGTCCTCGACGGAAAAGTCGATGCCCGGCGTCTGCTGGCCATCGCGCAATGTGGTGTCGAAGAGATAGAGGCGTTCGCGGGTCATGGTCATTTGCCTGCAAATTTGTCCGTCGCACGGATCAGCCGGTCGAGGATGCCGGGCTCCGAATAAGCATGGCCGGCGCCCTCGATCAGATGGAAATCGGCTTTCGGCCAGGCCTTGTGCAGGGCCCAGGCATAGCGTGCCGGACACGGCATGTCGTAGCGGCCATGGACGATGGTACCGGGGATATCCATGAGCTTCCAGGCATCGCGCAGAAGCTGCCCCTCGTCGAGCCAGCCGGCATGGACGAAATAATGGTTCTCGATGCGAGCGAAGGCGACGGCATAGTCGTCCTCGCCAAACTTGCCGCTGGTTTCCGGTTCCGGCAGCAGCGTGATGGTTTCGCCTTCCCACAGGCTCCACGCGCGGGCTGCTTCCAGCTGCGCCTTGCGGTCCGAGCCGACCAGCCGCTTGCGGTAGGCGGCCATCATTTCACCGCGCTCGACCTCGGGGATCGGCGCCACGAAACGCTCCCACTTGTCGGGAAACATCTCGGAGACACCGAACTGATAGTACCATTCGAGCTCGGCGCGGGTCAGCGTGTAGATGCCGCGCACAACCAGTTCGCTGACGCGATCGGGGTGCGTCTCGGCATAGGCGAGCGCCAGCGTCGAGCCCCAGGAGCCGCCGAACACCAGCCATGTGTCGAAGCCGGCCATTTCGCGCAGGCGCTCGATGTCGGCGACGAGATGCCAGGTCGTGTTGGCCTCCAGCGAGGCGTTCGGCGTCGATTTTCCGCAGCCGCGCTGATCGAACAGGATGACGTCGTAAAGTTTTGGGTCGAACAGCCGCCGGTGTTTGGGCGAGATTGTGCCGCCCGGCCCGCCATGCAGGAACACGGCCGGTTTGGCGCCCTTGGTGCCGGAACGCTCCCAGTAGACCTGATGGCCATCGCCGACATCGAGCATGCCGCTGTCGAACGGTTCGATCTCCGGGTAGAGGGTACGCAAGCTCATAGTTTCAGGCCCTGTTGCGGCCAGTTGGCCGTTTCGTGATCGGGGTGCTGGAAGGAGATGATCTGCTCCTGCCTTGCATAAAAGTCGGGATCGTCATGGACCGGCGCCTCGAAGATTTTTTCCACCCAGGGCAGCCTCGCCGCATAGTTGACCTGAATTTGCGGCGCCAGATCCGAGCGATCGTCGAAGGCGCCGATCGCGATCTCGAGCCCGCCGGGCTGGCGGTAGGTCAACGGTGTGCCGCAGCGGGCGCAAAAACCGCGATCGATGTTGACCGAAGACTGGAAATAGCTTGGTTCCTCACGCGTCCATTCGACACCGCCCCTGGGTGCCGTCACCAGCGCACCGAAGAACGAGCCGAACTGTTTCTGGCACATGCGGCAATGGCAGATGGACGAGCGCCCGAGCGCGCCCTTGATGCGGAAGCGCACGGCGCCGCACTGGCAACCGCCGGTTCGGACAGTTTCGATCATGGTCTTTCCTCCGGCGGCCATTGGTCGGTGTCGTGGTCGGGATGCTGGTAGGACACAAGCTCGGCGAGATAGGGAGCCGAACCCATGTCCGCCATCGTGTCCTCGCCCGGCAGTTGCGGAATAGTGTCGACATAAGGCAGTTTTGCCTCCGTACCCCACTGGATGGTCGGTGCGATACCAGCCGGATCGTCGAAAGCGGCGATCGCCAGCGCCATGCCGTCGGGCGCCTCGAAGGTCAGCGGCGTGCCGCATTCGGCGCAGAAGCCGCGCCGGGCGGCATTGGAGGAACGGAAGCGCTTGGGCTCACCTCGTGTCCAGTCAACCCTGGCGCCGCGCACCGAGACCAACGGCAGGTAGAAATTGCCGCTCGCCTTCTGGCACATCCGGCAGTGGCAGATCGAGGCATCGCCAAGCGCGCCTTCGACGCGGAAGCGCACCGCCCCGCATTGGCAGCCGCCTGTGTAGACCGGCCGGTTGTCAAGGCTCATGGCTCACTCCGGATCATGGCAGACGGCCTCGACATTGTTGCCGTCGGGATCGAAGACGAACGCGCCATAATAGTTCGGATGATAGTGCGGGCGCAGGCCCGGCGCGCCATTGTCCTTGCCGCCGGCGGCAAGGGCCGCGGCATGGAAGGCATCGACCTCGGCGCGGCTGCGCGCGGTGAAAGCGACATGCTGATGGGCCTTTTGCCCCTGCTTGCCTTCCTGCAACCAGAACACCGGCCGATCACGGCCATAGCCTCCGACCTTTTCGCCGCCGGTGTATTCCAGCGGCACCATATAGAGCAGGGAAGCACCAAGCGGCGCCATCGCCTTGTCATAGAAAGCCTTCGAAGCGTCGAAATCTGCAACGTCGATGCCGAGATGGTCGATCATCTCTTTACCTCCCAAGTGGTGATGCGCTCGCCTGTGGCGGGATCCTTGCCGTCCTTCAACTGTACACCTTGCGCCAAAAGCTCGTCGCGGATGCGGTCGGCTTCGGCCCAGTTCTTGGCGGCGATGAGAGCGAGGCGATTGGCGATTGCCTTGGCGATCTTGTCTTGGTCGACCTTTGCCGAGGCAACATCGAAGCCAAGGAACAGCAGTGACGCCTTCAGCGCGGCGGCGGCTTCGTTGCCTTCCGCGGCCTCGCCAGCCAACTGCGTCAGGACCTGGAAGGCAGCATAGGTGGCGAGATCGTCCGACAAGGCATTGATGACCTCCACCGGCAACCGCCCTGCCGCAGGCGCCAGATCGGCGGCGCGTTTCCACTTGCGCAGCGTGTTCTCCGCCTCCTCCAGCTTGCGCACGGAAAAGTCGATCGGCTCGCGGTAGTGCGTCATCAGCATCGCCAGTCGCAGCACCTCGCCCGGCCAATTGCGGCCGCCGAAGGTCTCGGTCTCCAGAAGTTCGTGGATCGAGTAGAAATTGCCGAGGCTCTTCGACATCTTCTGCCCTTCGACCTGCAGGAAGCCGTTGTGCATCCAGACATTGGCCATGACTGATGTGCCGTGGGCGCAGCGCGACTGGGCGATCTCGTTCTCATGATGCGGGAAGATGAGATCGAGGCCGCCGCCATGGATGTCGAACACCTCGCCGAGATAGGCTGCCGACATCGCCGAGCATTCGATGTGCCAGCCCGGCCGGCCCCTGCCCCACGGGCTCTGCCAGCCCGGCTCTTCCGGCGATGACAGCTTCCACAGCACGAAATCGCCAGGGTTCTTCTTGTGCGCATCGACGGCGACGCGGGCGCCGGCCTGCTGTTCGTCGAGATTGCGCTTCGACAATTGGCCGTAGTCCGGCATCGACGCGGTGTCGAACAGAACTTCGCCCGCCGCGACATAGGCATGGCCGCGTTGGATCAGGCTTTGAATCAAGGTGATCATGTCGGCCTTGCCGTCGGCGCGGGGCTCGACGAATTCGGTAGCGCGCGGCTCGACCGTCGGCTCAAGGCAGCCGAGTGTGGCGACATCCCTGTGGAACTGGTCGGCGGTCTTTTCGGTCACCCGCCGGATCGCTTCGTTGAGCGACAGCTTTCCGGCCGATATCTCGCCACCGAAATCGCGCAGCGCACGCGCGTTGATCTTGTCGTCGACGTCGGTGATGTTGCGCACATAGGTGACATGCGCCTGCCCATAGAGATGGCGCAGCAGGCGAAACAGCACGTCGAAGACGATAACCGGCCTGGCATTGCCGATATGGGCGAAGTCGTAGACGGTCGGGCCGCAGACATACATGCGCACATTGAGCGCATCGATCGGAACGAAATTCTCTTTCGTGCGCGTCAGCGTGTTGTAGAGGCGCAGGCCCTGCGATGCGTCGGACATTCCATGCCTTCCCGGTTCAGAACTTTTTATCTGGATGGAGCCAGTCCCGCGCCGAGGCGCAAATCAGACTCCAGCCTGCTGGCCGGGGCGTTTGTCCACTCTGGGGAAAGATGAGGCGAAAACGTCCGGACCAGCGCGAGGCTAGCCAATAATGCAAATGCCACAAATGGCGAAAGACGTTTTCATGGGCGGCTTTATCGCCTTGGTCAGTGTTGCCGTCAAGTCGCTGCTTCCGAGAAAAACGCCGTAAAGATTGGCAAACGCGTCGCTCGATCACGCGGAATCAGGCAGTGAAACATTTTATTAAACATGTCGGCACAGTCATGAAACATTGGCCGGCTAGATCACCAAACGTCACGATTTGGTCGGATTCGACGGTCAAACGCGAACACGAAAACGTTACCTGGGAAGAGAAACATGCCTCGAAGCAAGCAGGAAGCCACCCGCGCCAAGCAACCGGCGCTGGCCAGCCACTATCGCGCCATCGGCCCGGCCGCGATCGTCGCCGCCCTTCTTCACACCGCGAAGAAAAAGAAGCCGGCGCCGAAGATCATATCGCCCCGCGCTGCCTGAAGCAGAGTGCGGCCGGCTCCAAAGGCGCCGGGCATGAGGCGTATAAGCCTCCAGACAGAAACTTCAGCTAGAACAACGTCATCTGACTGTCGTCCGCGTCGGGCTTCTGGCGCCTGGTCTTCTCGGGCTCCGGCCCGACCTCGCCCCTCTGCTGAATCTCCGGGCCGGTGTTGGCGACCTTGTTGACGAGGTCGGAGACGGGGATAGCTTCGAAGAAATCCGGTTGCGCCGGCCGCAGCAGGTCGGCGACATCGCGCGGCTCCAACGTGCGGCAATCCAGCCAGCGGGCGAAATCCCCCGGATCGATGACCACAGGCATTCGATCGTGGATGTGGGCGATGGCGGCATTGGCGTTGACCGTCAGGATGGCGCCGGTGTCCATTTCCGAACCGCCGGGCTCGGCATAGGTCTCCATCAGGCCGGCAAAGGCGACCAGGCCGCCTTGCCTGGGCCGGATCCAGTAGGGTTGCCCCTTCTTGCCCCCGCTCTGCCGCCATTCGTAGAAGCCTGACGCCGGCACCAGCGTGCGGCGATGGCGCATGGCGGCCTTGAAGGAGGCCTTTTCGATTGCGCCTTCCGAGCGCGCGTTGAACAGCAGCGGAAACTCCCTTGTGTCCTTGACCCAGGTGGGAATGAGCCCCCAGCGCACTAGCATCGGTTGCCGATCGGGCAAATTGGAACCCGGTGCCCGCGGCGCAGCGGCGGTCGCCATCAGCACCGGTTGCGTCGGCGCGATGTTGTAGCGGGCCGGGAAATCCTCCAGCTCCGCCAGGCCGAGAAAGGCAGCGGTCTGATCCGGTGTGGCGGTCAAGGCGAAACGTCCGCACATGATCGATTGCTCCTGCCTTCGAATGGCGCCGCCGGAAAGTGACAATGGAACAGCCGCACTGCAACCGCTAAAGCTGTCCGGCGGCGGCCGTCCACAGCGGGCTGCGGCGGCCGAACGGTGGGAGCCATGAACGATACACGAAAGATACTGCCGGCGGTCTCGGTAGCCGTGGTGCGCGGCGACACCGTGCTGTTGGTCAAGCGGGCACGGCAACCTTCACAGGGTCTCTACGCCTTTCCTGGCGGCAAGGTCGAGGCCGGCGAGACGCTGGAGGATGCTGTCAGGCGCGAGCTGCTGGAAGAGACCGGCTTGCGTGCCACCGGTTTTCGCCCGCTTCGGGAAATCCATATCGACGGCAGGGACGATTCCCACCCTGTTGATTACCGCCTCACGGTCTTCGGTGCCGCCTATGCCGGCGGCGAGGCCGTGGCCAGCGACGATGCCGCGACAGCAGCCTTCTACACGCTCCGCGAGATGGCGGCGCTGCCGCTTGCCGGCTCGGTGTTCGCGGTGGCGGAGGATCTGCTTGGCCGACCAGCTGGTTCCCCCGAAAGCCGCTGAATTCCCCAACCGCCGCGCCGGAAACGCCTTGCAGGCGACAAATTGTTTGGCCACATAGACTTATGAGCCGCGCTCCTTTCCTTGTCGCTTTGTGCCTTGCCGTCAGTACGGCCGTGGCCGCGCGGCCGGCGTTCAGCGCCGAGTCACCGTTCGAGCCGGGACTGATGCGGCTGGCGGAGGTGCTGGGGTCGCTGCATTTCCTGCGCAATCTGTGCGGCGAGAAGGGCGACCAGTGGCGTGGCCAAATGGAAAAACTGCTCGAATCGGAAAATCCGGATCCGGAGCGTCGCGCCCGCTTCATCGCCAGCTTCAATCGCGGCTATCGTTCCTTCGGCGGCACCTATACGCAGTGCACGGCTTCAGCCACGGAAGCCATCAGCCGTTACATGAAGGAAGGCGAGACGCTGTCGCGCGACATCGCCTCGCGCTACGGCAATTAGGCGGCCATCAACAGATATCCGCGCTGTCGCTGGTCCTATCAGACAAATCCGGCTTGTAGCGATCTGTGTCTTGGTGCAATCCTGATGTTGCACTTCTGCAACAACGTTAATCAAACGTTACCGCAAGAATGCGAAATTAACTCAAACTGAAGGTTTTCACCCCGCAGGCCGGCCTAATCGGCTAAGTTTGATCCGGGTTGAAACGCAGCTTCGCCAAACACAGCCGTCTGCTGTAAAAGACGATCAAAAAAATGTCGTATTTACAGATACTTACTTAAGGCTGCGTGTAAACGGAACAGATCAAGCCTGATCCGCACTGAGGGATCGCAGCTTGAAAGGGTGGACATCGCTTATGGAACATGGTGTCAACGACATCGACGCGCTGGTCAGGGAAGAAAAGCGCCTGACGGCGGTGGAAAGCCACAGCGAAGCCTGGGCCGAGGGCCTTTCGGCCGGCATCGAGCCCGAGATCATTGCCGAGGCGGCGCTTGAGACCGCGTTTGGTGAAATGCTGCGCGCCAACGGCGAGACATCGGCCCTTGCCCTGCTCGACCGCATGCGTGAAAAGGTGATTGCTGGCGCCTTCGAACCCGAGCGGCTGCGGCACTGAACCGACATCCGGTTCTTTGACGATCGAGTGCCGTTTGGGCATTATGCCCGGGGCCAAGGAGATACGGGCAGTGAATTTTCCGATGTCAGGCCGGCCTAAGGGCTTGGTCCTCTACATCCGTCTCGCCGCGTACTGTGCCGCGATTGCCTTTGTAACGTGCCTGGCAAGCAGCCCTGCTCATGCGCTGAGCGAGATCCAACGCGAAGAACTTCCCTCGCCTGTCACACCGTCAGCGGATGACGACGTTTCGTCGCCCGGCGGCGCGATTCCCATGCCCGACCCGGTGGGAACGCCGCCTTCGACCGGCCAGCAGCCGGCCGCTCCGGACGCGGCGGAGCCCGACAGTCCAGCGGATGGCGGCACCAACAGGCCGCGTGTCGATCCCGAAGCACCCTTGCCCGAGGTCGTCTACGACCTTAGCAAGCTGCCCGAGCCCGTGCGGCGCATGCATGATCTGATCATCGAGGCCTGCAAGAGCGGCGACATTGAAAAGCTGCGGCCCCTGATCGGCAAGGGCGACAGTATGACCCAGCTGTCGCTGGCCGACATCGACGGCGACGCCATCGCCTTCCTCAAGGGCCTGTCCGGCGACCCTGACGGCCAGGAGATCCTGGCCATACTGGAGGAAGTGCTCAGCGCCGGCTATGTCCATGTCGACGCCGGAACAGCGCAGGAACTCTATGTCTGGCCGTATTTCTTCGCGCTGCCGCTGGACAAGCTCGACGCCAAGCAGCGGGTCGAACTGTTCAAGATCGTCACCGCCGGCGATTTCGACGACATGAAGCAGTTCGGCGCCTATATTTTCTATCGCGTCGGCATCACGCCTGCGGGCCAGTGGACATTTTTCGTCGCCGGAGACTAAGGGCTTGCCCCTGATCAAAGGGGAAAGGAAGCTCAGACGACAAGGGCCTCGGAAAACTCCACCGCCGTGCCCTGCCCGGGCGTCACGATTTCGCCTTCCCACATGACGCGGCGGCCGCGAATGACGGTGCCGACCGGCCAGCCGGTGACTTCCTTGCCGTCATAAGGCGTCCAGCCCGCCTTCGAACCGGCCTGCGCATTGGTGATGGTCTCGCGCCGCTTCATGTCGACAACCGTGAAGTCGGCGTCGTAGCCGGCGGCGATGCGGCCTTTTCTGGCCATGCCGAAAATGCGCTGCGGGCCGTGGCTGGAGAGATCGACGAAGCGCTGCAAGGTCAGCCGGCCTGCGTTGACGTGGTCGAGCATGATCGGCACCAGCGTCTGCACACCGGTCATGCCCGAGGGCGAGGCCGGATAGGGTTTTGCCTTTTCGGCCATCGTGTGCGGTGCGTGATCGGAGCCGAGCACGTCGACGATGCCTTGCGCGATGCCGTGCCAGACGCCGTCGCGGTGGCGGGAGGCACGCACCGGCGGGTTCATCTGGATCAGCGTGCCGAGCCTGAGATAGTCGTCGGCGCTCAGCGTCAGATGGTGCGGCGTCGCTTCGCAGGTCGCGACGTCCTTGTGCCGTTCGAGGAATGAGATCTCCTCGGCGGTCGAGATGTGCAGGACATGGATGCGGGCACGAACGTCGCGCGCGATGCGCACCAGCCGTTCGGTGCAGCGCAAGGCGGCGATCTCGTCGCGCCAGACCGGATGCGATGACGGCTCACCCTCGATGCGTTCGCCAAGGCGCTCGCGCAGGCGGAACTCATCCTCCGAATGAAAGGCGGCACGGCGGCGGGTGTTCCGCAGGATCGAGGCGACGCCTTCGTCATCCTCGACCAGCAGGTCGCCGGTGGACGAACCCATGAAAACCTTTATGCCCGCGGCGCCCGGCAGCCGCTCGAGCTCGCCGACATCCCTGGCGTTGTCGCGGGTACCGCCGACCCAGAACGCAAAGTCGCAATGCATGCGCCCGCTGCCGCGTCGGACCTTGTCGGCCAGCGTTGCCTCGCTGGTGGTCAACGGGTTGGTGTTGGGCATCTCGAACACCGCGGTGACGCCGCCAAGCACCGCCGCCCGCGAGCCGGTTTCCAGATCTTCCTTGTGCTCCAGTCCAGGCTCGCGAAAATGCACCTGGCTGTCGATGACGCCCGGCAGGATATGCAGGCCGCCACAGTCGATCGTCTCGCCGGCCGAGGCCTGGCGGAGATCGCCTATTGTGGCGATGCGTCCATTCTTCACGCCGATATCACGTGCCCCCTCGCCATCATGGTTGACCACTGTGCCGCCTGTCAGGATGAGGTCGTAGGTCATGGCCATGCTCTCTTGCGGGGGGAGTGTCAGCGGCTTACGTAATGGCCAACCGTTTTGCAAGATCAGGCTTTTATCCTCCCCATGCCCTTTGCCCTGCTGAAAGACCGCGCGCTCATCTCCGTCTCCGGCCCGGATGCCGAGCACTTTCTGCAAAACATCCTGACCACCGATCTCGATACACTCGGCGCCGGCGAAGCCAAGCCGGGCGCGCTGTTGACGCCGCAAGGCAAGATCCTGTTCGACTTCCTGATCTCGCGTGCCGGCGAAAACGCCTTCCGGTTGGAATGCCGGGCCGACATTTCAGACGATTTCATTCGCCGGCTGATGCTCTACAAGCTTCGCGCCAAGGTCGAGATTGCCAAGTCGGAACAGTCCCTTGTCGCAGTTGCGTGGGGAAAGGAGTCAATCGCCTCAGAAAATGATTCAACCGCGTTTGCCGACAAGCGCTTTGCCAAGGAAAGCGTCACACGCACCTATGCCGGCATTGCGGACGCCGGCGACATCGCTGCATGGCAGGCCTTCCGCATCGCCCATGGCATCGCGGAGAGCGGTGCCGATTATGCGTTGGGCGACGCCTTCCCGCATGACGTGCTGCTCGACCAGACCGGCGGCGTCGGCTTCAAGAAAGGCTGCTATGTCGGCCAGGAAGTGGTCTCGCGCATGCAGCATCGCGGCACCGCCAGGCGACGTGTGCTGATCGTGCAAGCTGGGCTTGCCCTGCCCGCCTCCGGCACCGAACTCACCGTCGAGGGCCGGCCGGTCGGCACGCTCGGCTCGAGCGCCGGCGACATCGGGCTTGCCATTGCCCGCATCGACAGGGTCAAGGCGGCGCTCGACGCCGGCCAGCCGATCCTGGCTGGCGATGTGCCGGTGACGATGGCCATTCCCACTTGGGCCAAATTCAGTTTTCCGCAGGAAACCGTCAGCGCGGAGGAAGCCTGATGGCGGCGGACCGCACCGGGGCGCCGCCACGCGCCTGGCAGCGCATGCTGTCCGGCCGCCGGCTCGACCTGCTCGACCCCTCGCCGCTCGACATCGAGATTTCCGACATTGCCCATGGGCTCGCCCGCGTCGCCCGCTGGAACGGCCAGACCAGCGGCGAGCATGCGTTTTCGGTCGCCCAGCACTCGCTGCTGGTCGAAGCCCTGTTCAATAATCTGGTGCCTCAGGCTTCTGCCACCGACCGGCTCGCCGCGCTGCTGCACGACGCACCTGAATATGTCATCGGTGACATGATCTCGCCGTTCAAGTCGGTGATGGGCGGCAGCTACAAGGACTGCGAATTGCGCCTGCAGCGCGCCATCCATCAGCGCTTCTCGCTGCCTCCCGAACCGGCCGCGGCGGTGCGCAGGGACATCAAGCGCGCCGACCAGATCGCCGCCTATTTCGAGGCAACGCTGCTTGCGGGCTTCTCGACCGCCGAAGCGACCGAATTCTTCGGCCGTCCGCGCGGTTTCTCCGCCGAGCGCTTCGATTTCACACCACGCTCGGTGACCTGGGCGCAGGATGCCTTCCTGAAGCGGTTTTCGGCGCTTGAGAAGTCGCGGCATCCAGTTGCGACATCGGCGGTAGGGTAGAGAACGCTAAATTAACCGGAAACGGCAACAGTGTGGTGTTCGATCACGCACCGCAGGCGCGCCTCATGCCCGTCGTGGATGTCAAGGATGGTTCGATCGTCCCGGAGCGGGCAGCCGAAGGCGTGGAGCGCTCTCGCCACATGGAAGACGAGTTGCGCGAACAGAACGAGCGCTTTTCCGCCGCTGTCGAGAACATGTCGCACGGTTTGTGCATGTTCGATGCCGACGAACGCATGATCATCTGCAACGGCAACTACATCGACATCTTCTGCCTCGACGCCAAGCTGGTACGACCGGGCATCCGCTTCATCGACATCCTGCGGCACAGTGTCGACATCGGCATCGCCTCGCAAAGCGCCGACGAGCTCTATGCCATCCGCAAACCCTATATCGACCAGGCGAAACCCTCGACCTACGAAGAAACGCTGTCGGACGGTCGCATCATCAACATCTCGCACCGCCCGCTGGCCCTCGGCGGTTGGGTCTCGATCTACGAGGACATCACCGAACAGCGGCGCGCCGAGCAGGATCTCAAGGAGCAGCATCGCCGTTTCGACGCGGCACTCGCCAACATGTCGCAAGGCCTGCTGATGTACGACGCCGACGGCAAGATGATCGTACGCAACCGGCGTTTTCTAGAGCTCTACAACGCCACCGCGGCGGACTTTCCGCTTGGGACGACGCATCGCGACGCGCTCGAAAAACTGCTGGAGCTCGGCATCTACCAGAAGATCGACGTCGACAGCGAAGTCGCCAAAACCGAAGCCTGCCTGAAAGCGGCAAAAATGCACGAGGCCTATCGTTATCTAACCGACGGCAGGACGATCCTGGTCACGCGTCAGCCGATGAGTGGCGGCGGCTGGGTGGTGACCTTCGACGACGTCACCGAACGTCGACGCACCGAAGAGCGCATGATCCATCTTGCGCATCACGACACGCTGACCGGACTGCCCAATCGCTCGATGTTCCGCGAACGGCTCGACGTGGCGCTGGAGGATGCGGCGGCACCGCCGTTGGCGATCTTCTCGCTCGATCTCGACCGCTTCAAGGCGATCAACGACACCTGGGGACATCCCGCCGGCGACTGGCTCCTGAAAAGCGTCGCCGAGAGGCTGCAGCGTTGCCTGCGCAATGAAACAGACGTGGTCGCCCGCTTCGGCGGCGACGAGTTCGTCGTCATGCAGTTCAACTCGAGGGGCATCGCCGATGCTGAAAAACTGGCGAAGCGCATCGTCGAGGCCATCGCAAAACCGTTTCGCGACAAGAGCCGGGATATGCATATCGGCATCAGCCTCGGCATCGCCGTTTTCCCTGAAGATGGCAAGGACGCCGATACGCTGCTGAAAAACGCCGATACGGCGCTCTATCGGGCCAAGAGCGAAGGGAGAAACCTCTATCGCTTCTTCGAGCCCGCGATGGATGCCATCGTGCAGGCCCGGCGGGCGTTCGAGGTCGACCTCGACGCGGCGCTGCCGCGCCAGGAGTTCGATCTCGATTTCCAGCCCATCATGAACATCGCCTCCGGCGAGATCATCGGCGCGGAGGCCTTGATGCGCTGGCATTCCCCGACGCGCGGCACGGTCGCGCCAGACGCGTTCATTCCCGTCGCCGAAGAGACCGGACTGATCGTGCCGCTCGGCGAGTGGGCGCTGAGGAAGGCCTGCGCAGCGGCGGCCAGCTGGCCTCCCGGCCTGCGCATCGCGGTCAATGTCTCGGCCGTGCAGCTCAAAAGCGGCGGGTTTGCCCGCAGCGTCATCTCGGCCCTGGCCTTTTCCGGGGTGCCGGCCGGACAGCTGGAGCTGGAAATCACCGAAACCGTGCTGATGGACGAGAGCAAGGCCGTGCTGAAGACGCTGCGGCAGTTGCGCGATCTCGGCATCCGCATCGCGCTGGATGATTTCGGCACCGGCTATTCCTCGCTCGGCTATCTCAGGCGTTTCCCGGTCGACAAGATCAAGATCGACCGCTCCTTCATCCGCGATATGGGCAATCGCGACACGGCGGCGATCGTCCGCACCATTATCGGCCTCGGCAACGAGCTTGGTATTGTCGTCACCGCCGAGGGCGTCGAGACCGAGGTACAACTCGACATGCTGCGCGACAATGGCTGTGAAGAGGCGCAAGGCTATCTGATCGGCGTGCCGTCGAAGGCAGCGGACATCCAGCGTCTGTTGAAGGCGCGTGCGCTACACAGCCAGACCGGCTGATGGCATCGGTCAATTCAGCGTTTCGATATATTTCTCGTGGAAGCTGACATAGCCCGGCTCGACCACCTTCAGATGCCGCTCGATCAGCGCGTGAAACTGCGGCAATTGGTGAAACGGCACGCCGGGATAGGCGTGATGCTCGGCATGGAACGGCATGTTCCAGGCGAGCTTGCGCACCACCCAGTTGGTCAGCGTGGTTCTCGTATTCTCCAGCATGTTGGCCACGAACGGACAGCGGCCGTGCTCGGCCAGCAGATAGAGGCGCAGAAACGGCTGCCCCAGCAGAGCGGGAATGATCCAGACATAGAAAAGCACGGAGAGCCGGAAATAGACGGCAAGCAGAAGGACGACCGCGTAGAAAGCAATCATGGCGCGCGCTTCGGCCCGCACCTTGGGCCGGCCTTTCGGCGGCACATAGCTTTCCTGGCTGCCGCCAACCGCATTGGCGTAGAGCGTCTTGAGATGGCCCCACCACAGCGGGATGCCGGAAACATGCACGAGATACTGTCTTAGCGTTTCCGGCTTGGGAAAGGCCAGCTCCGGATCGTTTTCGGGGTCCTGGGTGAAGCGGTGGTGGGCGAAATGGAAATAGCGGAACCAGTCGGCCGGCAGCGCCAGCGCCAGGCTGCATACGCGCGCCACGGCATCGTTCAGCCACTGCGTCGCGAAGGCCGTGCGATGAACCGTCTCATGCAGCAGCGTGAACAGGAAGACGATCAGGATGCCTTGCGGCAGTATCAGCAGCGGCCAGAATGGTACTTTCGCGGCGATCAGCGATCCAATGATCGCAATCGCCCCCCAATGGGCGCCGAGCTGAACGAGACCCGCAGCGTTGGACTTGGCGGTCAGGCGACCGCGCTCTTCCGGGGTTAGTGACGCGATGATGTCGCGATGGTCCATCGGTTTCGATCCAGGCTGGCGATTTGACAAGGCCCAATCTAGGCGGTGAAAAAGCTTTCCAAAAACGACGATTCCTGCGATTTGGATAAGCTCACCTTATCTATCTGGCGATCATGGTCACATCTCCATCGCTCAAAGGACTTCAGGCTTTCGAGGCCGCGGCGCGCACGGGCAGCTTCGCCGCGGCAGCGGAAGAGCTTTCGGTCTCGGCCGCCGCCGTCAGCCAGCTTATCCGCACCGTCGAGGAACAGATGGGGCGCAAGCTGTTTCATCGGGTCAACCGCACGGTTGTGCTCACCGAGGCCGGCGTGGAAATGCTGCCACGGTTGACCATGGCCTTCCAGGAAATCGGCAGTGTCTCGCGCGAATTGGGCGGCGATGCCTTCCGCCCGCGCCTGGTGGTATCGGTGCCGCCTTCGATGGCCATGGGTTGGCTTTCCCAGCGTCTGGCGGGCTTCGTCGCCAGCCACGGTGCCGCCGACATCTCGCTGCGTGGCGACGACGACCCGGTGCCGTTCGACCGTGAACTGATCGACATCAGGCTCTCCTACGGTCTGCACTATCGCGAGCACCCGACCGAGGACATCACCCGGGACGCCGTCTATCCGGTCTGCGCACCGGGGCTTGCCAGCGCGATCAAGGCGGAGGCACTCGCCGGGTTGCCGCTGATCCACACCGACTGGGGACCGACCGGCGCCTCGTTTCCGTCCTGGCGCAACTGGTTCGAGGCTGAAGGTGCCCAGCCCGGACGGGCGGCGCAGCGGGGCCTGTCGGCCAACTCGTCGCGCGCCGCCCTCGACCTCGCCATTTCGGGGCTGGGCGTGGCACTGGCGCAAGGGGTCTATTGTGCCGAAGCGGTGGAGGACGGCAGGCTGGACCGACCCGCCGCCAGGGCGATCGCGCTGCGCCAGCCCTATTGCCTGACCATTCCGGAGCGCAGCGCCAGGCGCGATGTCGTGGCGGCGTTCCGCGATTGGCTGATAGAGGAATGCCGGCGCGCTGTGGGCTCGCCGGCGCTCCGCTGACCCGTCCTTTAGTCAGAGGTGCCCGCTCAAGGCCGCCACCATGTCCTTGTTCGTCGCCACCGGAACAATCTCGAACTCGACCAGATCAGCCCATTCGATCACCCAGCGCTGCAGCAGTGTGACGTCGTCCGTCTCCACCAGCAGGAAGCAGCGGCTCATATCCGCGGCGATCCAGCTGTGGTGCACGACAAGCTCCTCCGGCTTCAGGCGGCCCCGATCGCAGAAGCGGTGGTAGATATCCTTGCGGTCGCAGCCGGTGAAATCCTCGATCACGATGAACTGCATGTCTTCCCCTTGGTTGACCGTTACCGCCCCGGCCGGTCGAGGCGCTCCAGGAACCACTGCGTCAGCCGCACCCAGACCTCGTCCTTCTCGCCGGAATCCTCCCAGCCATGGTCGAGATTTGGGTTGTCGTTGACCTCGATGACGAAGACGCCGTCCTTGGTCTCCTTGAGGTCGACGCCGTAGAGGCCGTCGCCGATGCAGCGCGCCGCCTTGACCGCCGTCTCGACGACATGGGGCGGCGTCTCTTTCAGCGTGAAGGTCTTGATGCCGCCCTGGTCGGGCTTGCCATTGGCCTTGTGATTGACGATCTGCCAGTGCTTCTTGGCCATCAGATAGTGCACGGCAAACAGCGGCTGGCCGCCGAGCACGCCGACGCGCCAGTCATATTCGGTCGGAATGAATTTCTGCGCGATGAGAAGGTCGGAATCCTCCAGCCACTCGGTCGCAAGCCGTGTCAGTTCCTCGAGATTCTCGCATTTCTTGACGCCGCGCGAGAAGGACGAATCCGGGATCTTCAGCACCAGCGGGAAGCCCAGCGTCTGTGCGGCCAGTTCGAAGTCGGAGGTGCCGGCGATCATCACCGTCGGCGGCACCGGCACCTTGTTGTAGGCCATCAGCTCGTTGAGATAGACCTTGTTGGTGCAGCGGATCATCGATAGCGGATCGTCGATGACGGGCATGCCTTCCTGCTGGGCGCGGCGGGCGAAACGATAGGTGTGGTTGGAGATCGAGGTGGTCTCGCGGATGAAAAGCGCATCATAGTTCGCGAGCTTGGCAAGGTCCTTCCTGGTGATGGGCTCGATTTCGACGCCCATCTTTTCGGCGATCTTGGCCCAGTAGCGCAGCGACGAGATTTCCGACGGCGGCAGTTCCTCGTGCGGATCGACCAGCGTGGCGAAGGTGTAGCGCGCCGGCGTGCGCCCCTTGGTGTCGCGCCATTCGCGGTTGGTGTAGGTCTCCAGGCATTGGATGAAACTTTTTTCCTCATCCTCGGTCATGCGCGCCAGCGGATGGAAGCCGATCTTGCGAATCGAGGCCCATTCGGCGCTGTCCTTGATGTGGACCTCGAGTGCCGGCGCCCGGAACCAGTCGAAAAGGAGCTTGGAGAAGCGGTCCCAGACTTTCGACGGGCCGATACCGAAGAAGATGCACACCTTGGCCGGAAAGGCGCCGCCGAGGTCCTTGCGGCATTTGTTGAGCGCCAGTTCCAGTTCCGGCAGCGCATGTTCGTAGAGCTTGCGTTCGGACAGGTCGATCATCGTCTCGACGGTCGGAATGACCTTGTGGCCGCGTGAACTCGCCAGCAGCGAGGCATAGTAGCCGCGGCTCTGGTAGCCGTAATTGTTCGACAGGTTGATGACCTTCGGCCGCTGGCCGCGGAACAGCGACGGATGCGCGAGATAGTCGCGATTGGTGATGATCTTGTGCGGTGTCGCCACCTGGTCGAGATCGCTCTGCCGGCCGGTAAGGATGACCCAGGTCATTGTGTGTCGCGCTTCCCCAAGGTGATGGCGGCACGCAGTCCGTCGCGGCCGAACTGCGCCATGTTCATGAAGATGCCGTAGGGCACGGGAATGTTGGCGGCATCAAGGATGGTTTCCTGCCTTTCGTCCTCGACCCAGGGGTCGTGGATCAGAATATGGTCGCCGTCGTCGCCGATGGCCAGCACCCAGTGCGGCACCTTCTTGCCGAACATAAGGAAGCCGCTGATCAGCACCAGCACCAGTTTTCCCGCGGCGATCGCGGTTCTGATGTCATCTAGGGTGAACGGGCGGTAATTCACCGGGATGCCGTAAAGTTCCGCGCGGCGGCGAAAGTCGACCTGGGCCAGTTCCATCACACGGCGCTTGTCCTCGCTGCGCACCGATTGCAGGAACAGCGCGCCGTAGAAGGAAACGAAGATCTCCGCCGCGAGTCCGCTTTCATAACCCGAGACAGCCAGGCCGAATGGCTCGCAGCCGCCCGGACCCGACATCATGAAGACGGTCGTGGCTTCGCGCCAGAGGCGGATTTCCATCACCGGATCGGGCACGAAGCCGCGATCGAAATTCGCCATCGCCATCATCAGGCAGCATGGGCCGCAGGTGAACTCGCAGGTCTGCTGGTAGAACGGCACCCTTGTGGCGACCGGAAGGTCGCCGCGCAGGGTTTTCTCATAACGAAGCGCGGTCGCGCCGTCCTCGTAATAGCCAGGCTCGCGGCCAATCTTGCGGTAGCCGGCCTGCTCGTAGATGCCGATGGCGCGGCCGTTGTCCTCGCGCACTTCGAGACGCAGCATCATGCGGTCGTGCCCGAAGGCCGCCTCCTCCGCCGCGGTCAAAAGCTGGCGCCCGATGCCGAGCGCGCCGAAAAATGGGCCGACGGCTATGGAATAGAGCCGCGCCACCCCACTGCCCTTGCGAAACAGCACGATCGCGTAGCCCGCGACGCGGCCGTCGAGCTCGGCGACCAGCGTCTCGGCGGTCTCGCGCTCTATGAACAGGCGAAAGGAGCGACGGGAAATGCGATCGCTCGAAAAAACGGCTTTCTCGATGGCGGCGAGATCATCGACGTCAGACGCGCGGGCCGTGCGGATCTCGGCAGGCATGCGACTCGCAAAAACCTCGATTGCGTTGCGGAAACGGCCCCGGTCAAAAGCGTCGCAAACACCAGCCGAAGCGCCGGTATTCATCAAGCGCTATCGCTCCTTGATTAGGGCCGAATTGTGACAGTTTCCGCCGAGGCAAGGAAGCTCGCGGGCTTTGAACAGGATCGCTGTTTTGATAGGCGACCGGCTGCGAACAATTGCGGCCAACTCAGCTTGCGAGGCCTGCCAGAAGCTGGCCATAGGCATTCTTGGCCACGACCGCCAATTGCTCGCGCGGCAGCGAGCCGACGACGGCGCAGCCATAGCCCTTGTCCAGCCAGTAGACGGCCTGCGGGCCGTCCTGCGCCGAAGCATAGGTGCCCTTGGCATTCTCCACCGATTCCGCGGTGACGAAGAGGGATATGCGTTCGCCCTTGTCGTCCTCGTAGAGCAGCATCGCGGCCTTGCTGTCGCCGGCCGGCAGCAAGCGGCCGCCAACCAGTTGGAAGCCGTTCGCGGTCAGGTCCGGCGCCACCAGCTTCAGCCCGACCCGGTTGGACAGCCAGGTCTGCAAATGATCCTTGTCGCTGGCCGGCACTTCCACGGCATGCCGCTTCTCGGCGGCGTATATGACATGGGCGGCAATCGCCTGTTCGGCGAGCCGATCTTCCGCCGGATCCTCCTGTCGGATGGCGTCCATGCCGGCAAAGTAGCCGCCAAATCCACCCGTGGCCAAAAGCACCGCGGCGGCAGCCGCAAGCCACCAGCGCGAGCGCGGCATCGCAGCCTTAACCGGCGCTTCGCCGAGCACCACCTTGCGCAAGCGCGCGGGAACAGGTTCATCCAGCACGCCGGCAAAGGCCGAGCGCACTGCCTCCCGGTCGGCTGTGAAGCGGGCGCTCCTGGCCTTCATCTCGGGATTGGCGTCGAGCCAGGCATCATAGGCGGCGCGCTCGTCGGCCGGCAGTTCGCCGTCGAGCGCCATATGGATGTCACGTTCTGAAAAATCGTGGCGGATCATTTCTCGACGATCCTTATCGCGCGGCGACGCGCCGTGTCATCCAGCAAACCGCGCAGTTCCTCACGCCCGCGCGCAATGCGCGACATCAGCGTGCCGGCGGGCACGCCCAGCATGTTGGCGGCCTCGGCATAGGAAAAACCCTCGATGGCGACCATGACAAGGGCCGCGCGGCGATCGGGGCTGATCGCCTGCAGCGCGTCGATGATCTCGCGTGAGGCTATGCCGTCCAACTGCTCGGCCGGCTGGGCAACCGCCTCGCCCGCTTCCAGGGGCAGCATCGCCGCTTCACCGCGACGGTTCACCTTGCGCATCTGGTCGATGAACAAATGATGCATGATCGTAAACAGCCACCTCCTGGGGCTTTCTCCCGTCTGCCAGTTGTCGAGCCGCACGAGTGCGCGCTCGAGGCAATCCTGGACGAGGTCGTCGGCAGAATCCCGGTCGCGCAATAGCGAGCGTGCGTAGCGGCGCAGGCGCGGTATTTCGCCAAGGATTGCTGCCTTCTTTTCGTCCATGACCGCTGGTTCTGAAATCGCCCTTGTTGATCCCGATTCAACGCGCCTTCCCGGCGCGACGCAAGCGGCCAGCGCGAAGCGGTCCGCCGCCCCGGTCACCCAAGCAATGAGATAACGCTGGCGGGAGCCGGTTTATTCCCGGCTCGATTGAACGCCTGCCGTCATTGTTCGACGACCGGTATCTTCTCCCTCGCCGCCTGCGTCAAAAGTCGCTGGTAGAACAGGCCGATGCCGATCAGCACGGCGCCGAGGCCGATGAAGGAAAGCGCCCTGAGTACGCCCTCCAGCTCCGACATGTCGAAGAGGAAGACCTTCAGCACGGCGATCGCGATCAACGCGGCCGAAGCAATGCGCAGCACCTGCGACTTCAGCCAGACGCCGGCGGTGAGCAGCGCCACGCCGATCGCCAGCCAGAGCGCCGAATAGGTGTAGGTTTCCAGCTGGCCGAGCCCGCTCCACAGGCCGATGAACTCACCCTTGAACAGCCGTCTGACCGACAGGGTGGCATAAGCCAGCGCAAGCATGGCCGCCACCACCGCCAACATCTGCGCATACCATTTCGGCCGCTTGTCCCTGACATAGAGCGCCAGTCCGCCGGCGGCGACGGCCGGCAGGAGATAGGCGAGGAACAACAGGTTGAAGACCGGAATCCGGCCGGTCGATTCGTCCGTAAACAGCGGATTGAGCACCACGAAGTGCAGGATGACGATCAGGGCGACAGAAACCACGCCCGCCGCCATTGAGCCATAGCGCAGCACCGAACTTGGCGAGCGCATGTCGATAGCGACCAGGATGGCGCCGGCGCCGATGGCAATCAGCGTGTAGATCGCCTGTTCGGCGAGCGTCATCGGACCTGTGTCGATGACGCCGCCATGCATGGCGTGGCGCACCAGCATGGCAACGGCAAGCAGCGCAAACAGCGCCGCCGCCGCTTCCATGGCGAGGCGCGGCCGGCCATTGGTGGTGCGGGCGAGTTGCCAGGCGGCGAAGCCGAAGGCGAGCGCCGGGACGCCATAGCCCGGCAGCAGCCAGTTGAACACCGGTGTCGTCGACAGGAACTCGGCGCCGACGATGGTCGGATCGAAGGCGACACGGCCAAGTACGGCGATCACGGCGCCAACCGGAATCCAGCCGAGCACCGGGTAGGAGCGCCAACGCGTAGCCAGCGCCGGCACGATGGCTGCTGCACCAAGCAGAATAGTGGTCCAGCCGGAATTGAAAGCCATGTGCAGCATCAAGAGGCTGGCGAGCGCCGCACCGACCAGAGCAAACGACACGGCCAACCCGCCCTTGAGCGAAGGCTCTTCGGCGCGCGCGATCCATTCGCCGCCTCCGGCGAAAACCACGACCAGCAGTGCGGCGACGGCGGCGTAGACAAAATCGCGGTCCAGATTGCCGAAGGTGAACCAGAGTGCCAGCAGGATGACCAACGGCACGATGACACCCGATGCCGCCCATGAGGCGGATCGAAACGAGGCAGATGCCGCGAATTTGCGGGCGGCCCACATGCCCGAGCCGATGAAGACCAGGCCCAGCGCAAGGCCGATGCGCAAAGTCAGTGCATTGGACGTCGCCACGGGCAAACCATCGACACCGAGAGCGCCGGCCGAAAAGTCGGATGCGATCGAGGTTGGCGGGATGATGCCAAGATAGATCATGACCGTTGCCAGTCCGGCGGCGTAAAGCAGCGGCAGCGCCAGCGGGCGATAAAGCGCGACGGCCACCATCGCCGCGAGGATCACGGCGCCTGGCAAGGCGTAGCCGGCTGCGGCGAAGGCCGGGTCGATCGACAGGCCCAGCGCCGAGAAGGCAACGAACAGGCCAGGCACGATGGACGGCCAGTCGAAGGCCCTGGCGGTTTCGTCGCGATGGCGGCCGAGCCAGACAAAAGCGAGCACGGCCAGGGTGACGGCGTCGATGAACAGGATGGCGGAGAGGTTCGCGCCCGGCGCGTCGGTCATGTAAAGAATGGTCCAGATGCCGGTGCCGAAAAAGGCGGCGGCCATCAGCGCTGTCCAGTCACGCATGCGGGCGATGACAGCGGTGGTGGCAAGCACGATGGCGAGGTAGCCGAACAATGCCCAGGGATTAGGCGCCTGCGAGGCGATCAGCACCGGCGTCACCATGGCGCCGACAAGACCGATGCCGGCCAGCGCCTGGCCATGGACCAGGGCCGCCGCGATCGTCGCCACACCGATGGCACCAAGCAGCGTGAAGGCAAGCGCCGGGCCGATGAAGCCGTAAATGCCGTGGGCGGCATAGACGGTGCCGAACAGGATGAAGGCACCGGCCGCCGTCAGGATCGCCGGAATATAGGCGCCGGCAACGCCTTGCACCGGCACCTTGAAGCCGGTGCGGCGGATGAACTCGCCGCCGGCAACCAGCACCAGCCCGAGCACCGCTGCCATGGTGAGCCGCACGCCGGGGCCGAAAATACCGGCCTCGATTGTGTAGCGGATCAGGAACAGGCCACCCAGCGCCAGCGCGATGCCGCCGACCCAGACCGCCCAGCGCGTGCCGAGTGCCGTCTCGATATCCGGCTTGCCGGGAGCCTTGGGCGCTGCAACCGGCTCGACAGGTTCTGCTGCCTTCGGAGCCTCGCCCGCGGACCAGGGGCCGGACACAGCCTCGCCAGCTGGAGCTTCCGTTTCTGTAGCCGGCGCCTGTACGATCGGTTCACTCACCGCCGGCGAGGCGATATCGGCCGCTGCCGCAGCCATCGGCGCCGCGTCAGCCTTGCCCTCGGCAGCTATCTGTTCTGCCGGTTTGGCCACCGGCGGCACGGCACCTGAAAGGACGAGACTGCGCAGCGCGCCAAGCTCGCGTTCGATCAGACCGATGCGGCTCTGCTGGCGCGAAATGATAACGAACAAGGCGATGATGGCGACAAGGCCGATCAGACTTTCAAACATGGCGGTTCCCCCAAACCAGGCCAGTTTTCACTGACGTTTCATCTCACTGACATCCAAATACGGCGGCTACACGGCTGAAAAACTCAACGCGCCGCCAGATCGGCGGCTGGAACATGTCTCGGTACCGAAAACCAAGGACTTGCCGCCGAGCGACGAACCGGTCTGGATAAAGGTCGACCTCCATCATGCGGCATTGTCTCCGGCAATGGCCTTGAGCGTCGCATGATGCTTGCGCAAGGCGGCGAGAAAGCCGGCGCGGGCATCGGGCTGTTCGATGGCACGCGGCTCATAGACGTGGCGCGTGAAGAAAAACCCGGTCAGCCGGAAGGCGTCCTCGACCGCCGCAGGATCTCCGCGCAGGCCGGAGCCGCGTTGCAGAAAGGCCGGCAGCGCCAGCATCTTGTCGCGCCATGGCGCGCCGGCTTCGCGCGACACCGCACGACCCGACTTCGGCGAGACATAGGCCAGATCCTGCTTCGTTCCGGTGGCGGCGCATTGGCTGAGGTCGAGGCCGAAACCGAGTTCATCAAGGATCAGAAGCTCGAAGCGCGCCACCAGTTCGCCGGCGGCGTCGGCATCATCGAGATGGACGATCATCACGGAAAGCGCCTCGTAAAGGCCGCCATGAGCGTCACGCTCGGGCAAGAGGCGCAGATGCGCGGCCATGGTCTGCAGGCCGTAGACGGCAACGGCGCTGTCCATCAGCCTGGCAGCGTTCATCTCGATCGCCTCGGCCTGGAATGTGCCGAGATGCTCGTCAAGGCGGGCCCGCCACAAGAGGTCGACGCGATTGCCGGGCTGGAGAACGGGTTGCTGCTTGCGCGAGCGGCCGCCGCGCACGAGACCGAGATGGCGGCCATGCGCGCGGGTCATCACCTCGAGGATGGCGCTGGTTTCGCCATGCTTGCGGGTGCCGAGAATGATTCCCTCGTCGCGCCATTCCATGCCTAGAGCTTTTCACCCGTTGGACAGCGAAATCAAGGTATGCGGTTTGGGTACCTGACAGACCGGGCACTGGGACGGCGAGCAAAAAAACGCCCGCAGCGATACGCTGCGGGCGGTCTGGTAGGGTCAGTCGATGCTTTAGAACGAGCGCTGGAAGCGGAGAATGCCGCCGACGCTGCTCTTCTTGTTGGCCTTGGTCCAGTTGCTGAAGTCGGCGTCGTCGAACTTTCCAGCATTCAGGTAGTCGACTTCGGCCGTGACCGTCATGCCGGGCACAACTGTATAGGCAACGTTGGCGGCGATGCCGAGGTTCTTCCAGTCGTCATAGGAGACCTGGGCGTTGAACGAAGTCTTGTCGTTGAACTTGTAGGTGCCGCCGCCCCAGACTGCCCAGTTGCCGCCCCACTGCTTGTAGAAGCCACGGCCCTTCGCGTTGACAGCGTTGGTCGGGTCGGTCAGGTTGTCATCGGTGCCGTAGCCACCCATGACGAACAATGACAGTTCCTTGGTGACGTTGACGTCCAAACGAACCTTGCCGGCCACTTCCTCGTAGTTGCTGTCATAGGCGACAACACCGGTGAGCGCACCCCAGTCGGCCTTGTACTTCAAGCCGCCGACGACATGCGGAACGTAGCTGTCGATCGTGTTGGCGCCGGCGCCTTCTTCGAGCGAGACCACCGCGGTGATGCCGTTGCCCGCGTCGAAGTAGTATTGAACGACGTTGCTCTCCTGCCCACCATACGGAACCAGCGTATCCTGGATGACGGCGCCGGCATAGCCGATGAACGTATCGAAAGCCGTATCGTCCTTGCCGACACGCAGGCCGCCGAGCTGGATGTAGGCGAACCGCAGCGACGTAGACTTGTTGCGGCCCTGCCAGTCAGTGGAGCCCGAAGTATAGTCGCCGCTGCTGTTGCCGAAATTGAAGCGGGTCTCGGTGTAGGTCTTCAGGGTGCCGAGTTCGGTCTCCTGACCGGTCCAGGTCTTCAGCGTGAAGCGGGTGTTCTTGTAGTAGGTCGAATGAGTGTCGCCGTCCTGATGGTCCGGGACATGGTTGACACCATCCAACGAGCCGGAGTCACCGACGCCGATGTCATAACGGACATAGCCGCCGATGCGCAGGCAGGTTTCGGTGCCCGGGATGTAGAAGTAGCCGGCACCGTAGACGTCGCAGATCTTGACGTATTCGGCCGGTTCCGGTTCGGCGACAACGACGGCGTCCGCGGCGCGAGCGCCGGAGACCGCGATCAGGGCCGCGGCTGAGCCGAGAAGGAGGCTCTTGATGTTCATTTTCTGACCTCTCCAGTCATAGTTTAAATGGCTTCGGATTTGTGGCTGGCGGATATGTTTTCCCGCCTCACCCCCACAACGAAAAAGGCGCGCACCGCGTCCCCTTTTCGCGGCGAACATACCCATCAATCTTCCGCCTTCAATGACGGTTTTGAAAATAACAGCGATTATTCGAACAGATTAATTCCATGTTGCACAAATAACACTCGCCGTATAGCAAATGGCACAATCGGCACAACGTCATGAAATCAATATATATCCCGATAATTTCTCGACTAACTATATTCTAAACAGGTTAACATTCCAAAAGAACCTCGCTAAATGGGACTTTTTGGCCATCTACGACAACAATCGGCGGTTATTTTTCGTTCCATCTATCGTTGACTGGCATCCAATCCACATCGAGGTTGCGATGGATACCCACGCTGGTCGCTGGGTTGGCCTTATCTGCCAAAGCAATCGAAACGCACCGGCGCGCGCTGTCGCGTTCCCGATTTGTGGCGGTAGCGCTCTCGCTCCATGACAATCACATGCCGGTGCGTGCCACCGGACAGGCTTTAGGGAGCCCAGCGCAACAGGTGCGCGAACGAGAACAAAGACGGCCGAGGAATCACATTATGTCAGCGACTGCGGTCGGCTAGCGCCGCGTCGATGACACGCCAGGGCGCTACTGCGGGAATTCGAGCCCCATCTCGCGGTAGCGTTCGGGGTCATCGCCCCAGTTCTCGCGCACCTTGACGAAAAGGAAGAGGTGCACCTTCTGCTCGAGGATGCCCGCTATCTCCATGCGCGCCGCCTGGCCGATGGCGCGGATGGTCTCGCCCTTGTGGCCGAGCACGATCTTCTTCTGGCTGTCGCGCTCGACATAGATGGTCTGGTCGATGCGCACCGAGCCGTCCGGCTTCTCTTCCCATTTCTCGGTCTCGATATGCGAGGAATAGGGCAGTTCCTGATGCAGCCTGAGATAGAGTTTTTCGCGGGTGATCTCGGCCGCCAGTTGCCGCATCGGCAGGTCGGAAATCTGGTCCTCCGGATAGTACCAGGGGCCGGCCGGCAGCGCCTGCGCCAGATAATCGAGCAGGTCCTTGCAGCCGGAGCCGGTCAGCGCCGAGACCATGAAGGTGCGCTTGAACGGCACTTTCTCGTTCGCCGCCGCGGACAGAGCCAGAAGCGTCTCATGCTTGACCCGGTCGACCTTGTTGAGGATCAGCGCCATCGGCTGGCGCACATCCTTCAGCCGTTCGAGGATGGCATCGGCGTCGCCCCGGATGCCGCGCTCGGCATCAATCAGCAAAAGCACGATATCGGCATCCTTGGCGCCGCCCCAGGCGGTGGTCACCATCGCGGTGTCGAGGCGCCGCTTGGGTTTGAAGATGCCGGGCGTGTCGACGAAGACGATCTGCGCATTGTCATGGGTGGCGATGCCACGCACGATGGCACGCGTCGTCTGCACCTTGTGGGTGACGATCGACACCTTGGCGCCGACCAACTGGTTGACCAGGGTCGACTTGCCGGCATTCGGCGCGCCGATCAGCGCGACGAAGCCGGAATGCGTGGTGGGGGTTTCGGCAGTTTCAATATCGGTCATGCCGCGTTCCATACACCTTCGCGCAGCAGAAGGGCAGCCGCGGCTGCCTGCTCCGCTTCACGTTTGGAACGGCCACTGCCGATCGCCGGTTGAAATGCACCGACCCTGACGCTGACGGTGAACAATGGATCGTGGTCCGGCCCCTCGCGGCTGTCGATCTGGTAGGCGGGAACCGCACTTGCCGCCTGATGCGCCCATTCCTGCAATTCGGTCTTGGCGTCGCGGCGCGCCGCACCGGAAGCCTGCGAACGCGGCTGCCAGTATTTGTGAATGAAGGCGCGTGCCGCCTCCAGCCCTCCGTCGAGGTAGAGCACGGCGATCAGCGATTCCAAGGCATCGGCGCGCAGATTGACGCGCTTGCGCCCCTCGAGCCCGCGCACATCCGATCCGGCGCGGATCAGATCCGGCAGCCCGATATGTTCGGCGATCTCGGAAAGCGCCTCGGCATTGACCAGCGCATTGAGCCGCAGCGACAATTCGCCTTCCGCCGCGTCGGGAAACGCCGCCAGCAGCATATCGGCAACGACCAGGCCGAGAACCCGGTCGCCGAGAAATTCGAAACGCTCGTAATCGGTGCCGGCATTGGCGCCGCGGGCGCTGGCGTGGGTCAGCGCGCGCTGCAAGCGTTGGCGGTCGGCAAAAGCATGGCCCGTGCGTTCCACCAGCGCTTGCGCGAGCGCATCGGCGGTCAACCGTTTTGTTGCCGCCATGACCCTAGTTGACGAAATGGAACAGGCGCGAAACGCGCATCAGCGACGGCCATTTCCAGATTTCGAGAGGGCTGGCCTTGCCGGCGATCGAGAAGAAGACAAGGTTGGCGCGGCCAACCAGGTTTTCGGCCGGAACGTAGCCGACGGTGAACCGGCTGTCGGCGGAATTGTCCCTGTTGTCGCCCATCATGAAATAGTGACCGGGCGGCACGTCGAATTCGCGCGTGTTGTCGCCGATCGAATTCGGATTGAGGTCGAGCGTGTCGTAGCTGACGCCGTTGGGCAGGGTTTCCCGGTAGACGTCGATCGGCTGAGGCATTTCAGTGATATCGGGATTGTCGATCTGGCCGGTCTTCACGCGCGGCACGCCGACGCCGTTGATGAACAGCTGGCCATTCTTCATCTGGATCTTGTCGCCGGGCAGGCCGACCACGCGCTTGATGTAGTCGACGGACGGATCCGGCGGGAACTTGAACACCACAACGTCGCCGCGCTTGGGCTCGGAGCCCCAGATGCGGCCCGAGAAGAGATCGGGCCCGAACGGCAGCGAATAGCGCGAATAGCCGTAGGACCATTTGGTGACGAACAGATAGTCGCCTTCCAGGAGTGTCGGCCGCATCGATCCCGACGGGATCGAAAAGGGCTGAAACAGCAGCGTGCGGATGACCAGCGCGAGCAAAAGCGCCTGGACGATGACGCTGACGGTTTCGCCAAGCCCGCCGGATTTCTTCTGGGATTTTTCAGCCACGCTCATGTCGTCCTCGATTGTGCGTTGGATGTATAGAGTCTCGGCGCGCGCTGGGCAACGTCAATGCCGGTCCGTCAGATGCAATCAATGTGGCGCTTGTTCGACGGGCAGCGCCTCGATGATCACAAAGGCTTGAGCGAGCGGGAAATCATCGGTGATGGTGAGGTGGATCGCCGCCTTGTGCGCTGGGGGCAGGATTTTTTCGAGCCGTGCCAGCGCCCCGCCGGTCAGTGCCATGGTCGGCGCGCCGCTGGGCAGGTTGACGACGCCCATGTCGCGCCAGAACACACCTTGCGCCAGACCCGTGCCGAGGGCCTTGGCGCAGGCCTCCTTGGCGGCGAAGCGCTTGGCGTAGGAAGCGGCGCGGGCACGGCGGTTCTCCGAACGCGCCTGTTCGACCTCGGTGTAGATTCTCTCGATGAAACGCCGACCGTGACGCTCCAGCGATTTCTCAATACGCCTGATATCGATCAGATCGCTGCCGATGCCGATGATCATCGCGTAGCGGAACCGATGCTTGCTCCGGGATGAGGCGGTTGCTCGCGGCGGCTTGCGCGCTCGGCCAGCCGCTTGCGCCTCTGCTCGCGAAAGACATTCATGCCCCAGCGCGTGACGCCGTAGAACAGGAGGCCAAACACCAGCCCGAGCGGCACCGCGCCGATCAGCATGGGTTCCAGCACGGGATGCCATAGTTTCGCGAAGGAAAGCGTGTGCAGCATCTCGCCCAGATGCGCCGGCGGACCATGCGCCGGCAGGCGATCGTGCAGGATGAGCTTGCCGGTTTCCCAGGATGCGCCCCACAGAATGGGAAAAGTCAGCGGATTGCCGAAGAAAACAGCGCCGAGTGCCGCCGCCACCAGATTGCCGGCGATCACCCAACACAGAACGGCGGCAATGATGAAATGGAAGCCCACGGGAAAGAACGAAGCGAAGACACCAGCCGCCACACCGGCTGCCACCGCGTGCGGCGTGGCCTTCAGCCGCAGGATGCGCTTGGAGAAATACTGCAGCGAGCGCGTGAACGACCGGCGCGGCCACAGATAGGTGCGCACCCGCTCCAAAAGGCCATCAGGCTTGCGGCGACGAAAAAGCACTCTCTTCCTATTCCCGATACTTTACAGCTTGCGTGCCGGCCATCTTCAGCCGGGCTTCAACCGCCACATCTTGCGCTTTACGGTCACCCGAAGGCAATCGCGACTTTGATATAGCGATCCGCAAGCCCGACAACAACCGAACGGTACCTGTACAGCGACCGCGCCGCCATGATCTTTGGTAAGGTCCACGTCTTCAACACCTGACAATCGCGGCGAATTTGAGAATGGCTTCGGCCTATGGTCGCAGCCGGATGCCTGAGACATCACCGCAAGTACCGGCTGACTTCGACAAGATTGCCGTCCGGATCGCGGAAATAGACAGACATCATCGGACCGCGCGCCCCGATGCGTTCGACCGGCCCCAGTTCGAGCACAACGCCATTGGCTTCAAGACGGGCGCGGATTTCGTCGAGCGGTCGTTCGGTGATCAGGCAGAAATCGCCTGACCCTGGCGTCGGCGCCTTCGCCTTGGGCTCGAAGGTGCGGCTGATCTCGTGGACATTGATCTTCTGGCCGCCAAAAGCCAGCGCCGTCGGCCGGCCCGGCGTGTCGATGCGCTCGAAACCCAGCACGCGCTGGTAAAAGGCGCAGGTCGCTTCGAGCGACGCCACCGTCAGCACGAAATGATCGATCCCGACGATCATTTCGAATTTGCCTTCACGCATGTCGTCACTCCCAAAACCGCCGCGCACTTTTGGGCGACATGAACGGTCAGATGTTGCGGCTGCCGGGCTTGACCGCCGGTATCGCCGCAAGCTCCGGCGGCAGCCGGTCGGGCGGATAGGCCGGAACCTCGTATTCGGCGAGCGCGATCAACGGCACGCCGACATGGGTCTTGCCAGCTGAACGGTCGATGATGCAGGCGGCAGCCACCACCTCGGCGCCAAGCTCGCGCAGGCACTCGATGGTTTCGCGGATCGACAGGCCGGTGGTGACGATGTCCTCGACGATGACGACGCGCGCGCCCCTGGCGATCTCGAAGCGGCGCAGGCGGAACTCGCCCCCTTCCCGCTCGACCCAGATCGCCGGCACGCCGAGATGGCGCGAGGTTTCGTAGGCCGGGATCAGGCCGCCGATCGCCGGGCCGACGACATAGTCGATCTTGCCTGGCACCGCTGTCCGGATCTTTTCGGCCAGCGCCTTGCAAAGCCGCTCGGTCTTGTCGGCATGCATGAACACCCGCGCCTTCTGCAGGAAGACTGGACTGCGCAGGCCCGACGTCAGGATGAAATGCCCCTCTAGAACAGCACCCGCCTCGCGGAAAATGCCCAGCACTTCATCGGTCTTCATCTGCGCCTGCCCCCAGATAGATCAGCCGTGTCAGCCATTCACACGCCGTGCGTCGCTGACGCTCGAATTGTCCTTGAGCTGCGACAGCAGCCGGTTGAGATGCTTCAGATCCCAGACTTCGAGATCGATCAGCATTTCGGTGAAGTCGGGCGCGGTGCGCACCATCGACAGCGTATGGATGTTGGCGTCGTTGGACGCAACGACCTGGGCGATATCGGCGAGCGAGCCCGGCGCATTGATGGCGGTGACCGAGACACGCGCGGGGAAGCGCTCCTTGGTGCGCTCGTCAATGTCCCAGCGCACGTCGATCCAGCGCTCGGGCTGGTCATCGAAAGCCTGCAGCGCCGGCGACTGGATCGGATAGATGGTGATGCCGGTGCCCGGCTGGACGATGCCAACGATGCGATCGCCCGGCACCGCGCCTTCCGGCGCGAAGCGCACTGGCAGGTCGCCGCGCACGCCGCGGATCGGCACGGCGCCGTCGCGCGGCTGGTCCTTGTCCTTGCGCGCGGCCCGGCCCGGAATCTGGAACAGCATGCCGGCGGCGTTGCGGATCTTCGACCAGCCCTCCTCGCGCTGCTTGGGCGCTGCCGGCGTGACACGCTCGTCCTTATAGTCGGGGAAGACCGCCTTCATGACGTCGGTGGAAGCCAGTTCGCCACGGCCGACGGACGCCAGCACGTCCTCGATGTCCTTGCGTGCCAGCCGGTGCAGGACCGGCTTCAGGCTTTCCTTGGTGAAATTCTTGCCGGCCCGTTCGAAGGCGCGTTCGAGAATGCGCGCGCCGAGACCGGAATACTGCTTGCGGATGGCGTTCTTGGTGGCCCGGCGGATGGCGGCGCGCGCCTTGCCGGTGACGACGACCGATTCCCACGCCGCCGGCGGCACCTGCGCCTTGGAGCGGATGATCTCGACCTCGTCGCCATTCTTCAGTTCCGTCATCAGCGGCATGATGCGGCCATTGACCTTGGCGCCGACGCAGGTGTCGCCGACATCGGTGTGCACCGCATAGGCGAAATCGATGGGCGTGGCGCCGCGCGGCAAGGCAATCAGCATGCCTTTGGGCGTGAAGCAGAACACCTGGTCCTGGAACAGTTCCAGCTTGGTGTTTTCGAGGAAATCCTCGGGATTGTCACCTTCCGCAAGCTGCTCGATGGTGCGCCGCAGCCAGGCATAGGCATTGGTCTCCTTCGAGATCGCATGGCCGGCGCCGTTCGTCTTGCCGCCGGTGTCCTTGTAGATCGAGTGCGCCGCGACGCCGTATTCGGCGATCTTGTTCATTTCGCGGGTGCGGATCTGCAGCTCGACGCGCTGGCGCGAGGGGCCGACGATGGTGGTGTGGATCGAGCGGTAGTCGTTCTGCTTCGGCGTCGAGATGTAGTCCTTGAAGCGGCCGGGCACCATCGACCATGTGGTATGGATGGCACCGAGCGCGCGGTAGCAGTCCTCGACCGTATCGACGACGACGCGGAAGCCGAAAATGTCGGACAGCTGCTCGAAGGACAGCGCCTTGGCTTCCATCTTGCGGAACACCGACCAGGGCTTCTTCTGGCGGCTCTTCACGCCGGCGTTGATGGCATGCTTTTCAAACAGCGCCGACAGCGCCTTTTCAATATCGGTCAGCACGCCCTTGTTGCGCTCGAAGATCTCGGCGAGCCGCGCGGTCACGGCACGGTAGGCTTCCGGATTGATGTAGCGGAAGGCGATCTCCTCCAGTTCCTCGCGCATGCCTTGCATGCCCATGCGCCCGGCCAGCGGCGCATAGATGTCCATCGTCTCCTCGGCGATGCGCAGGCGCTTGGCTTCCGGCATGTGGTCGAGGGTGCGCATGTTGTGCAGCCGGTCGGCGAGCTTGACCAGCAGCACGCGGACGTCTTCCGAGATCGCCAGCAGCAGCTTGCGCAGGTTCTCGGCCTGCTCTGCCTTCTTGGAAACGAGATCAAGCTTCTTCAGCTTGGTCAGGCCCTCGACCAGCTTGCCCATTTCGGGGCCGAACAGATCGTCGATCTCGGCCCGCGTCGCCGTGGTGTCCTCGATCGTGTCGTGCAGCAAAGCGACGGCGATCGTCGCCTCGTCCATGTGCATTTCGGTGAGGATGGCGGCGACTTCGAGCGGATGCGAGAAATAGGGATCGCCGGAAGCGCGCTTCTGGTGGCCATGCTTCTGCATGGCATAGACATAGGCCTTGTTGAGCAACGCCTCGTTGACGTCAGGCTTGTAGCGCTGGACGCGCTCGACAAGCTCATACTGACGCATCATGGGCGGAATCTCTCAGCGATGAAATGAATCATGCGCCGCACTGCTGTACGGCGCATGTCATAGATAGCCACGAAACTGCCGGGACGGAAGTGCCGGAAACGTGTTCCGGGCAGGTCCAGAAAACTCTCTTAGTAGTCGTCGCTCTTTTCCGGCGGTACCAGACCTTCGATGCCGGCCAGCAGGTCTTCCTCGGTCATGCGATCGAAGGTGATGTTGTCCTCGGCTTCGTCGGTTTCGGTGGCCGCGACAGCGCCGCCGGTCTGGTCGGCGATCACCTCGCCATCGGCCTCGGGCTCGTCGACCTCGACATGCTTCTGCAGCGAATGGATCAGATCTTCCTTGAGGTCGTCGGGCGACAGTGTCTCGTCGGCGATCTCGCGCAAGGCAATGACCGGGTTCTTGTCGTTGTCGCGAGGAACGGTGATCTGCGCGCCCTGGCTGATCTGGCGAGCACGATGGCCGGCCAAAAGCACCAGCTCGAAGCGGTTGTCGACCTTGTCGATGCAATCTTCAACGGTTACGCGGGCCATGGACTGCCCCTTTCATGCCTGGATTTGATGGAAAACAGGCGCGGTCCATAACCCGAACGCCGCCAAAATACAAGCATCATGGCATTGGCGGGACTGTTGGCGCCCAATCCCTGCCTAAACACTGGATTTGGCAAACCGCCCGCGTCGTTCGCTCGACGCCGCGATCACAATTGCTTGCATTGCCCCATCACGCCTTGGATTGCCACCAAACTGGCGTTATCTCGGATGGACAAGGTCAGCCGGTTTATTATGAGCCCGACCGATAGTCGCTACCGCATTTCGTTTAGACGGCCGCATTTTTCGAAAAGGAATATTTTCCATGTTCGACCCACGTGAAAAAATCGCCTTGTTCATCGACGGTGCCAATCTCTACGCTACGTCGCGGGCGCTCGGCTTCGACATCGACTATCGCAAGCTGTTGTCGAGTTTCCAGAAGCGCGGCTATCTCTTGCGCGCCTATTATTACACGGCGCTGGTCGAGGATCAGGAATACTCCTCGATCCGCCCGCTGATCGACTGGCTCGACTATAACGGCTTCAAGGTGGTGACCAAGCCGGCCAAGGAGTTCACCGACTCGACCGGCCGCCGCAAGATCAAGGGCAATATGGACATCGAACTGACGGTCGATGCGCTGGAGCTCGCCGATGTCGTCGACCACTATGTCATTTTCTCCGGCGACGGCGACTTCCGCACGCTGGTCGAGGCGCTGCAGCGGCGCGGCCGCAAGGTGTCGATCGTCTCGACCATGGCCTCGCAACCGCCGATGATCTCGGATGATCTGCGCCGCCAGGCCGACCATTTCATCGACCTGACGACGCTGAAGAACGAAGTCGGCCGCGATCCTTCCGAGCGGCCCGTGCGCCGGCCCGAGCCGGCTGAAGTCGACGAGGACGACTACTGAGGGCGGGCACCTTGACCGCCCTCCCCGCTTCCGAACCCAGCCGCGACTGCCCGCTCTGCCCGCGGCTGCATGACTTCGTCGCCGAGTGGCGGCAACGCGAGCCGTCATGGTTCAACGCGCCGGTGCCGACCTTCCTGCCGCCGCAGGGTGAGGACACCGTCCAGCTTCTGATCGTCGGGCTGGCGCCCGGTCTGCGCGGCGCCAACCGCACCGGCCGCCCCTTCACCGGCGACTATGCCGGCGACCTGCTCTACTCGACCCTGATCGCGCACGGCTTTGCACGCGGTGAGTTCAAGGCGCGGCCCGATGACGGGCTGGAGCTTGTCGGCACGGCGATCACCAATGCCGTGCGCTGCGTGCCGCCGGAGAACAAGCCTGTCGGCGCCGAAATCTCGACCTGCCGCAGCTTCCTGGTGCCGACGATTGCACGCTTTCCCAAGCTACGCGCAGTGCTGGCGCTCGGATCGATCGCGCACCAGTCGACCGTGCGGGCGCTCGGCGAGCGCGTCGCCGCCTATCCATTCAGGCATGGCGGGCAGTTGCCGGCCGGTGGCATCACGCTGTTTTCCAGCTATCACTGCTCACGCTACAACACCAATACGGGCGTGCTGACCGAGGCGATGTTCGTCAGCGTTTTCAGCGAGATCGCGGCGTTCCTGAAGATATAGATTCACTCCTCAATGCGCCGGCGCAAGCAGCGCCGCCAATTTCTCCAGCCCGCCCTGCAGAACGTTCAGGTCGACGTCACCCTCGATACCGTCTATGCGCCCGCGATTGTGGTACTGCCAGTAGATCCAGTCGTGGCGGTCAGGTTCCACCAGCAGCGAGCGAAGCCAGAGCGGGCGAGCGGCGATCTGCCCGGCATAGGCAGCCTCGGCCTCATCGGTCAGATAGACGATCGCCGTCTTGCCGAATGCCTGCTCGACAGGTCCGAGGAAAGCCTGGAGTTCAGCATTCAGTTGCTCGGGCGATGGGCGCTGCGGACAGTTGCCGCCGAACTCGACATCGACGACCGGCGGCAGCAAGGGCTGATCGTGCGGTACCACCGAGATGAAATTCTTCGCCTGGTCGGCGCCGGGCCGGCAGAAGGTGAAGAAATGATAGGCGCCTACGGCAAGGCCGGCCGCGCGGGCCTCACGTAGATTGGCGGCAAAAGCACGATCGACATGATCGCCGCCCTCGGTCGCCTTGATGACGGCGAAGGCGACATCGTCGGCGGCAACGCGCCGCCAGTCGATCTGGCCTTGATGATGCGAGACGTCGATGCCTCTGACCGGATATTTGCTACGGTCGGGAGAATAGGTGTGGAAGTAGAAGAAGCCGCCGGCCACCGCCATCGCTGCAAACGCCAGGCTCATCAATCCCCAGAGGATGATCCGGTTCTTCAAAGCGATCCCCTCTGGTATCTGCCGATTGCGCTTGCCCGAAATTTGGAAGCCAAACTGGCTTTTCGAGGGCTACCGCCTGATGTCTCTCACCCACGCTCCTTCAAGAGCCGGCCCTTCTCACGCGACCAGTCGCGCTGTTTCTCGGTCTCGCGCTTGTCGTGCAATTTCTTGCCGCGGCCGACGGCGAGCAGCAGCTTGGCGCGGCCCTGGTCGTTGAAATAGATTTTCAGCGGCACCAGCGTCATGCCTTCGCGGTCGACGCTCTGCGACAGCTTGGCCATCTCGCGCTTGTTGAGCAGGAGTTTGCGCCGCCGCCTGGGCTCGTGGTTGAAGCGGTTGGCCTGCAGATATTCGGGCAGATAGGAATTGATCAGCCAGATCTCGCCGCCTTCGACCGAGGCATAGCTGTCCTGGATATTGGCCTGGCCTTGGCGCAGGGACTTGACCTCGGTGCCGGTCAGCACCAAGCCGGCCTCGATCGTGTCGAGCACCTCATAGGAAAACCGTGCCTTGCGGTTTTCCGCAACGGTCTTGTTGTTGGGATCGGCTTTTCTGACTTGATTCATGATGTGGAGAGGTGGCGCCTCATCCTCAATTAATCAAGCCGGCGTGCTTCATGGCCGTATCGATCTTCGCCGCGGTCGATTCCTCGACCGTGACCAGCGGCGACCGCAGCACATTCTCGACCTTGCCCAGCTTCGACAGCGCGTATTTGGCGCCGGACACGCCGGGCTCCAGGAAGATCGCCTTGTGCAGGGGCAAGAGACGATCCTGCAATTCCAGCGCCTTGGCGCTGTCGCCGGAAAGCGTCGCCTCCTGGAATTCGGCGCACAGCCGCGGCGCGACGTTCGAAGTCACCGAAATGCAGCCGACACCGCCATGGGCGTTGAAGCCGAGCGCCGAGGCGTCCTCGCCGGAAAGCTGGATGAAATCCTTGCCGCAGGTCATGCGCTGCTCGGACACACGCTCGACCTTGCCGGTCGCGTCCTTGACGCCGACGATGTTCTTGAAGTCGTGAGCCAGCCGCCCCATCGTCTCCGGCATCATGTCGATCACCGAACGCGGCGGGATGTTGTAGATGATGATCGGCAGCTTGGTCGCCCTGGCGACGGCGGCGAAATGCTCGTAGAGGCCGCGCTGCGTCGGCTTGTTGTAATAGGGCGTGACGACCAGGGCGGCATCGGCGCCAACCTTTTCGGCATATTGCACGAGGCCGACGGCTTCCGCCGTGTTGTTGGAACCGGCGCCGGCGACGACCGGAGCGCGGCCCTTGGCCACCTCGATGCAGACCTTGACGACATGGCGATGCTCATCGTGCGACAGTGTCGGCGACTCGCCAGTGGTGCCAACGGGAACCAGACCGGTCGTGCCTTCCGCGAGCTGCCATTCGACAAAGGCGCGAAAGGCTTTCTCGTCGAAACGCCCGCTCTTTTCGAACGGTGTCACGAGCGCAGTAAGCGAGCCTCTCAGCATGTCGTCCAACTCCTTGGGACTTGTTTGTCGATGCATGTCGCTGTCCCAAAACCGGTATCCACTTTTGGGCGACATGCATCGGTGTTTGTCGATCAGTTTGTCGTGCGCGCCTTCTAACCGAAAGCGAAGCGGCGCACCATAGTCTCGACATGGTTGCGCGGCAAGCATTGCCATGGTGCCAGCAAGCGCAATTCGAACAGCCTTGATAACTCTTTGTTTACGAGCCCTTCACGACCTAAGTCTAGGCTTCGAGGTATCTTCGCCTGCTGGTAGAATGCTGAACCAAGGAAGACACGAGACCATGCCGACCCGTCGGCCTCACCTCTTCGCGCTGCTTGGCGCCATCGCCGCGCTGATGCCCGGTGTGGCGATCAGCGGCAGCGTGGATGCGCGGGCCACCGCGGCGATCCCGATGCCGAGCCCGCAGGACAGCGCGCCGCAGGCCCCCTCGACCGGCGTCTTGCTGCTGAAGAGCGGGCTGGACGCGCTGGCGGCCGGTGATATTCCCGGCGCTCGTCGTGTGCGCGATGGGCTTCCCGCCCAATCGCTCGACCAGCACATACTGGCCTGGGCGATCGCACTTTACGGCGGCGACAAGGTTCCGAGCGGCGACATCGCCGCCGCCGCGAAGATGCTGCCCAACTGGCCGGGCACCATTGCCTTGCGCAAGAACAGCGAGCGGGCGCTCTATCGAGAAAACCCCGCTCCCGACATCGTCATTGCGGCGTTCGATGGCAGCCAGCCGCAGACATTCGAAGGCGTCATGGTTCTCGCCCGCGCCTATGTGGCGACGGGCAATCTCAAGGCGGCACGCTCGGTGCTGTCGCCGTTTTGGCGCACCACGGTCCTGGAAGCCAAGGACGAGACGTCGCTGATCAAGGAATTCGGCGGTCTTATCCCTGCCGCCGACCACCGTTTTCGCATGGACCGTATGTTTTATGCCGACCGGGTGAATTCCGCGCTGCGCATTGCCGGTCTTGCCGGCGCCCAGCAGTTTGCCGAGGCCTGGGCCGCGGCCGACAGAGGCGACAGGAATGCGTTGAAGCTGTTGAAGGCGGTCCCGGCATCCCAGCGTTCTGCCGACTATTTCTTCGCGCAGGCCGAGTATCTGCGCAAGCAGGAGGATTTTGCTGGCGCCGCCGCCGTGGTGATGAAGGCGCCGACGGACCGCGAGGCTCTGGTCGACCCGGACGCCTGGTGGGTCGAGCGCCGGGTGCTGTCGCGCGAACTGGTTGACCAAGGCGACATGAAGACGGCGTACACGATTGTCGCCACGCATGCCGCCGAAAGTGCAGCCAATGCGGCCGAGGCCGAGTTCCATGCCGGCTGGTATGCGCTGCGTGGCCTCAACGACCCCAAGCTTGCCGCGACGCATTTTTCGCGCATCGCCGACCTTGCCCAAGGGCCGATGACCCTGTCGCGCGCCTATTACTGGCTCGGCCGTGCCGCGGAAGTCGGCGGTCCCGGCAGCGCCAAGGACTATTTTGGGCGCGCCGCCAATTATGGGACGACCTTTTACGGGCAGCTTGCCGCCGAACGTGTCGGCCGGCAGGCGCTTAACATCGTCTATCCCATGCCCAGTGCCGCCGACCGGCAGAATTTTGCCGGCCGCGAGGCGGTCAGCGCGATCAAGCGGCTGCAGGAGGCAGGCTATGATCGCTATGCCGAAACGCTCTATCGCGACCTCGCCGGCCAGTTGACCAGCCCAGGCGAACTGGCGCTGCTTGCTGTCCTTGCCGAGAAGCAGGGCAACCATTTCATGGCGCTGAAGGTCGGCAAGATCGCCGGCGCGCGCAGCATCGATGTCGGCGCGCTGTCGCATCCGCTCGGCGTCATTCCTGATTCGGCCAATATTTCCGGCTCGGGCAAGGCGCTTGCCTATGCGATTGCCCGCCAGGAGAGCGAATTCAACATCGGTGCCGTATCCAGCGCCGGCGCGCGCGGGCTGCTGCAGCTGATGCCGGGAACCGCCAAGCAACTGGCGAAGAAGGCCGGGTTGCAGTTTTCGCAGGCACGGCTGACCACCGACGCCGGCTACAACGCCACACTCGGCTCGGCCTTCCTCGGCGAGCAGCTCGATCGCTTCAACGGCTCCTACGTGCTGACCTTCGCCGGCTACAATGCCGGCCCCAACCGGGCCAGCCAGTGGGTGGCGAAATACGGCGACCCGCGCGGCAAGGACATCGATGCGGTGGTGGACTGGATCGAGCGGATTCCCTACACGGAAACAAGAAGTTACGTGCAGCGCGTGATGGAGAATTACGAGGTCTACAAGATGCGTATTTCCGGCAAATACGACATTGTCGGCGACCTCGTGAACGGGCGCAACTGAGGACGCTGACGGCTTGAGAGGCGACCGAGCGTCGCTCCTTCTATTTGACCATCCCTGCCCTCGTCTGTAGCAGTCGCAGACGATCCAGACAGGGAGTCCTTTCAGATGTCGAGCACCGGAGGTTTTCCCGACTTCTTCTACGTAGCGCCAGACGGGCTGAGACTTCATGCCCGCCTCTATGGCGAAGCGAAGCCCGGACATTGGCCGGTCATCTGCCTGCCCGGCCTGACCCGCAACGCGCGGGATTTTCATGAGCTGGCACTTTATCTTTCGACGCGATCGCCGGTACCGCGCCAAGTGGTTGCCTTCGACTATCGCGGACGCGGACAGTCAGCCTACGATCCCGATGTCAGCCACTACAATGTCGGCGTCGAGGCCAGCGACATCCTTGCCGGGCTGGCCGCGCTTGGCATTGAGGGGGCGGCCTTCATCGGCACCTCACGCGGCGGGCTGATCATCCATGTGCTTGGCGCGCTGCGCCCGGCCGTGCTGAAAGCCATTGTTTTCAACGACATCGGGCCGGTGATCGAGCCGGCCGGCCTCGCCCACATCCAGTCCTATCTCGAACGCACGTCGAAGCCGAAAACCTTCACCGAGGCGATGGATGCCCAGCGCAGCGTTCACGGCAAGGATTTTTCCAAGCTCACCGACGCCGACTGGACGCGGATGGTGGGAGCGCTCTACCGTGAGACGGATCAAGGGCTGTTGCCGGATTTTGATCCGAAACTGGTCGATATGGTCGCCAATCTTGACCTGTCACAGCCATTGCCGGCGCTGTGGCCGCAGTTCGAGGCGTTGGCAGCCATTCCCCTGCTCGCTATCCGTGGCGCCAATTCCAGGCTGTTGTCGCCTGAAACTCTGGAGCAGATGCGCCAGCGCCATCCGATGATGGAAGCGATCGCGGTCGAGGGCCAGGGCCACGCCCCTTTCCTCGAAACTGGCAGCTTGCCCGGCGATATAGCGACCTTCCTTGATCGGGCTGAGCGCAGACACCAAACAAAGTAAACCCTAAGACCAGATCTGGCCCTGAGGTCACCATGACAGTATATACAGGCCTTTGGAACTATTTGGCCTTTGAGCTTTTCCCTGACGCTTTCGCTGGCTTCGCCGCGCCCGCCTGACCCCGTTCGGTCATCGGAATGGCGCGGCTGAGGCCGGATTTGGTGATCCAGAAGGAAACGCGATGTTCCTGGATGTCGTTCAAGATCAGTCCGAGCGCCCCGCCGAGACGGCAGCCGCTGTCGACCAGGAAGACTGAAAGCCTGTAGGCATCCTCGCTGCGGCTCCTGATGGCGGCGAACAGCCTGGCCTACGGACGAAAGGGCTGTTCGGCTGCTATCCCCCAGCGTTGTTGCACAAATGACGCGACTTGGCCCAACTCAGAAAGCACTCGTTAACCATCAGGGCCGCCCTAACCCCCATATTCACGGGCACATCCGGCAACCGGCTGACGGAATCAAGGCGAGGCGACGAATCACGTGCCAGGGATTCGCCGCAGAACCGCCGCCGCTGGGAAAGCCACGGCGCGGCATGCGATTATTTTTCGACAGAATGACTTCTTTTTCCGAGATAATGGCCGGGGCTTGTTGATTGTGCCGGCGCTTTTCTTTATCCAGCGGCGCAACGGAGAGGTGGCCGAGTGGTCGAAGGCGCTCCCCTGCTAAGGGAGTAGAGGTCAAAAGCTTCTCGTGGGTTCGAATCCCATCCTCTCCGCCACCCTATGCCCTGCAGACTTCGAATCACATCAATCAGGCCATGTCGCCTCAACCATCCGGCCGAGACTCACAAGCGCATTGGCCAGCCCCATCCGGATAGCGGGACGGCCGCCGTCGATCTTGAGCGCTTTCTCATAAGGCGGCGCCACGATGTCGGCCTTGCCGAATTCGGCGTAGGCTCGACCAGCGCGCAAAGCGCCTCAACCCAGTCGGCATTCAGCTCGCAAGCACGTTCAAAATGCCTCATCGCATGCACATGCTCGCCGACCTTCAAATAGGTCTCACCCAGTGTCAAATGGTAGTGCAGATTTTGAGGGACCTCTTTTACCACTCGCTCAACAAACCGAATGGCCATTTGGTCTAGGCCGAGCGCAAAGGATGTCCAGTTTATGAGCCAATACGCGCTGACAAAGTGCCTCCGCATCCAGCAACCGATTTGCCCGATGCAATTCGACAGCCTGCCTGAGCAATGCATCATCAGCCTGTGCACGGGATAGTGGGCTTGCTTTCGGATGGGTGATTTCGGTCCGGACGAAATTTTCTGATGCTTCGACCAGGCGGGCGGCAGACGATTGTTCATGGTCCTTCGCTAGCAAAAAGAGGCGCCGGAATCCGGCGTTACGGCTGCAGATCGCAGGGTGCTTGCACGGCCAGGCTGGTCACGCTAGCAAGGAGGCCCTTTCCAAGCGAGCTTCCCCCATGCGTCTGCGCCCTGCCCTTTCGCCGCTTATCGCAGCACTTCCCTCGACCGTGCCTTTTGTCGGCCCGGAAGCGCAGGAGCGTGAACGCGGGCGGGCTTTTCGTGCCCGCATCGGCGCCAATGAGAGCAGTTTTGGCCCATCGCCACGCGTCATCGCCCGCATGGAGCGCGTGGCGCGCGATCAGTGGATGTATTGCGATCCCGACAATTACGAGCTGAAGGTCGCGGCTGCCGCGCATCATGACGTGGCGATCGAGAACGTCGTTGTCGGCGAAGGCATCGACGGGCTGCTCAGCCTGGTGGCGCGCATGTATGTGGCGGCTGGCGATGCCGTGGTCACCTCGCTCGGCGCTTATCCAACCTTCAACTTCCATATTGCCGGCGTCGGCGGGCGGCTGGTGACAGTCCGTTACGAGAACGACCGCGAAAGCCTGGATGGTTTGCTTAAGGCGGTCGTCAAGGAGAAGGCCCCGCTGGTCTATCTGTCCAACCCGGACAATCCGATGGGCAGTTGGTGGGAAGCGGACGAGGTGATCCGCTTCATCGAGGCATTGCCTGAGACCACCATGCTGGTGCTCGACGAGGCCTATGGCGAATTGGGGCCGGCCTCGGCCCTGCCGCCGATCGATATCTCGCGACCAAATGTCATCCGCATGCGAACCTTTTCAAAGGCTTATGGGCTTGCCGGGATACGCTGCGGCTATGCGATTGCGGAGGCGCAGGTGATCCGCGACTTCGAGAAGATCCGCAACCATTACGGCGTCAGCCGCATGGCGCAGATCGCCGGCGTCGAGGCACTCGCCGACCAGCCCTATCTCGAGACGGTGGTGGCGCGGGTGTCTGCCGGGCGCCGGCGCATCGCTGATATCGCCGAGCAGAACGGGTTGAAGCCGCTGGCCTCGGCGACCAATTTCGTCACCATCGACTGCGGCCATGACGGCCCCTTCGCGCTGAAAGTGCTGCAAGGTCTGCTGTCACGTGATGTGTTCATCCGCAAGCCGATGGCGCCAGGACTCGACCGCTGCATTCGCGTCAGCGTCGGCCTCGACCACGAACTGGATATCTTTGCCGAGGAATTGCCGGGCGCGCTGGCGGCGGCGCGGGGGAACTAGGCAATTCAGCTGCGTTCGGATGCTGGCGCTGCGCTTAGCAGATGCCTGACGCGTGCCAATATATCCGACAACTCGGCCGCTTCCTCGTCGCCCAGGTCCACGGTCAGGCGGGTGAGATCGCGATCCGCGGCTGCCTGGAGTGTGGCAAGCGCGGCCTGGCCGCGAACGGTGAGCGAGAGGACGCGACCGCGCAGAGCCCCAGGGCCGGTGCGCATTTCGGTCAAGCCCGCGGCAAAGAGTTTTCTAAGGATTCTCGTGACATAGGCCGGATCCAGTTGGAGTTCCCTGGCAATGCCGGACGCTGCTGGCCCGAAATCGGTTTGAAACGCCCGTGCCAGAAAGCCTGCCTTGCCGCCAGGGGCGGCAGCAATACGGCCAGGTCGACGGCCCAGTTCGAACAGCACCCGCGCCTCGGTCAGCGTAAAGGCGCTGTGCGTCAAGGTTTCGTCGAGCAGCCCGACCAGGCCGGTATAGAACCGGTTGAAGCATCTGAGATCGCGGACCAAGGCACTCCGATCGGCTGGCATGTCATGCGCCTTCCCTGAGATTCCACATCGGTGGATCATTGCGTAAAAGTTGATCAAGTCAACTTTTTATTGGATCAAGTCATCCATCTTACGAGCAAGCCTCGGCTTCCGTTCGATAGTCCCTTCAAGCCAGTTGCCTTCGCTCGATCCTGCGCCAGACTCTATGCAAGGGAGCGCACGATGAACGATCGGAAAAGGGCCGTGCAGGCCCGCGTACACGGCAGGGTGCAAGGCGTCGGCTACAGGATCTGGGCGAGAGGCGAAGCGGCAGGGCTTGGGCTGGTGGGCTGGGTGCGCAACGAAAGAGACGGCACGGTAACGGCATGGCTCGCCGGCGCCGAAACGGCTGTTTCGTCCATGATCGAACGGCTTCGGCAGGGCCCGGCGGGCGCTTCAGTCTCCCGAGTCGATGTCGAGGAGATCGAGACCTGGACCGCGCCTGGAGATTTCAGAATCGTCGCATAGGCGCATGCGCATCATTTGACTAGACTGGCACTCTTGAATTAATTGAACGTTCGTTTTATTTTTGTCAGCCTAACGAGGCGATCATGGCGCGCACCACGGGATCCGACGGCGAGCGAACCGAGGCGGCAGTCCGCGAAGCGGCGGTCAACCTGATCGCACGCTATGGCTACGAGGCGATGTCGATGCGCCGGCTGGCGGCCGAGGTCGGCGTGCAGGCGGCCGCGCTCTATCGCTATTTCCCGACCAAGGAAGACCTGCTGTTCACTCTGATGCGCGAGCACATGGAGGGGCTTCGCCAGGCCTGGGAACACACGAGGCCAACCGATGCAGATCCGGCGGAGCAGCTTGCGGCCTATGTGCGCAACCACATCGCTTTCCACATCGAGCGCCGGCATGCCACGCATGTGTCGAACATGGAACTGCGCAGCCTGTCGCCCGACAGGCTGACCCAGATCCTGCGCATGCGCACAGCCTACGAAAAGGAACTGCGCAGCATCTTGCGCGAAGGCGCCGAGGCCGGCGACTTCAGCATCGAGGACACCGGTCTGACGGCCATGGCGCTGATCCAGATGATGACCGGCGTCATCGTCTGGTTTCGCCCGGGCGAGCGGCTGTCGGTCTCTGAAGTGACGGCGACATATCTTTCGATGACAATGCGCCTGGTTGGCGCGAGGATGGATACCTGCAGCGCCGCACGTCCCTCGGACGTGCAAAGGACGCTGTAGCACTTGAATTTTGCGCATGATCCTTTCCGAAAATCGAAGTCGATTTTCGGGGTCATGCGGCGGGAGGAACGCCATGTACACCAACACGCTCAGCTTCGGGTATGACGAGGACATCGAGGCGCTGCGCGATATGGTGCGGCGCTTCGCCCAGGACAGGATCGCCCCGATCGCCGGCGATATCGACCGCCAGAACGAATTTCCGGCGCATCTGTGGCGCGAGCTCGGCGAACTCGGCCTGCTCGGCATCACCGCCGATCCCGAGTTCGGCGGCAGCGGCATGGGTTATCTCGCCCATGTGATTGCGGTGGAGGAAATCTCCCGCGCGTCGGCTTCGGTCGGTCTTTCCTACGGCGCCCACTCCAACCTCTGCGTCAACCAGATCAACCGCTGGGCGACGCCGGCGCAGAAGGAAAAGTTCCTGCCGCCGCTGTGTTCGGGCGAGCGTGTCGGCGCGCTGGCGATGTCTGAATCCGGCGCCGGCTCGGACGTCGTCTCGCTCAAGCTGCGCGCCGAAAAGCGCAATGACCGCTATGTGCTCAACGGCACCAAGATGTGGATCACCAACGGCCCGGACGCCGATACGCTTGTCGTCTATGCCAAGACCGACCCGGAGCGGAAATCGCGCGGCATCACCGCCTTCATCGTCGAGAAGGCCATGACGGGATTCTCCGTGGCGCAGAAACTCGACAAACTCGGCATGCGCGGCTCCAGCACCGGCGAACTGGTGTTTGAAAATGTCGAGGTACCGTTCGACAATTTGCTGCATGAGGAAGGACGCGGCGTCGAGGTGCTGATGTCGGGCCTAGACTATGAGCGCACGGTGCTCGCCGGCGGCCCGATCGGCCTGATGGCAGCCTGCCTCGACGTGGTGATTCCCTATGTGCACGAACGCAAGCAGTTCGGCCAGCCGATCGGCGAGTTTCAGCTGGTGCAAGGCAAGCTTGCCGACATGTACACGGTGATGAACGCCGCGCGCGCCTACGTCTACGCCGTCGCGGCCGCCTGCGACCGCGGCCAGACCACCCGCAAGGACGCCGCCGGCTGTGTTTTGTTCGCCGCCGAAAAGGCGACGCAGATGGCGTTGGACGCCATCCAGCTGCTGGGCGGCAACGGCTACATCAACGATTATCCGACCGGCCGGCTGCTGCGCGACGCCAAGCTTTACGAGATCGGCGCCGGCACCAGCGAAATCCGGCGCTGGCTCATCGGCCGCGAGATCATGGCGGAGGGGGTGTGAGCATGGCCGTCCTGCAGACTCAGATCTCCCCCTCCTCCGACATCTTCCGCGCCAATGCCGATCGCATGCGCGCGCTGGTCGCCGACATCGCCGAAAAGGCCGCGACCGTCGAGCGCGGCGGCTCGGAGGAGGCGCGCGAGCGCCATATTTCGCGTGGAAAGCTGCTGCCGCGCGAACGCCTGGCACAATTGCTCGACACTGGTTCGCCCTTCCTCGAGATCGGCCAGTTCGCGGCGTGGTCGATGTATGGCGAGGAGATTTCCTCGGCCGGCATGATCGCCGGCGTCGGCCGGGTCGAGGGCACCGAGGTGATGGTCGTCGTCAACGATGCCACGGTGAAGGGCGGCACCTACTATCCATTGACGGTGAAAAAGCATCTGCGCGCGCAGGAAATCGCGCTGCAGAACAATCTGCCCTGCATCTATCTGGTCGACAGCGGCGGCGCCAATCTGCCCAACCAGGACGAGGTGTTTCCCGACCGCGAGCATTTCGGCCGCATCTTCTACAACCAGGCCAACATGTCGGCGGCCGGCATCCCGCAGATCGCCTGTGTCATGGGGTCCTGCACGGCGGGAGGCGCCTATGTGCCGGCGATGTCGGACGAGACGATCATGGTGCGCAACCAGGCAACCATTTTTCTCGGCGGCCCACCGCTGGTGAAGGCGGCCACCGGCGAGGACGTCAGCGCCGAGGATCTGGGGGGCGCGGATGTGCATACGCGGCTCTCCGGCGTTGCCGACCACTATGCGATGGACGACGAACATGCGCTCGCCATCTGCCGGCGCATAGTCAAAAACCTGAATCGGAACAAGACCGTAAGCCTAAACTTACAGAGATCGATTCCGCCGCTTCATCCGGCGGATGAACTCTACGGCGTCGTGCCGACCGATTTGCGCCAGCCCTATGACGTGCGCGAGGTGATCGCGCGCCTCGTCGACGGTTCCGAGTTCGACGAGTTCAAGCAGAATTACGGCACGACGCTGATCACCGGTTTTGCCCATCTCCACGGCATGCCGGTCGGCATCATCGCCAACAATGGCGTGCTGTTTTCCGAAAGCGCGCTGAAGGGCGCGCATTTCATCGAGCTGTGCTGCCAGCGCGGGATCCCGCTGGTCTTTCTGCAGAACATCACCGGCTTCATGGTCGGCCGGAAATACGAGGCCGGCGGCATTGCCAAGGATGGCGCCAAGCTGGTGATGGCGGTTGCCACCGCCAGGGTGCCGAAGGTGACCGTGATCATCGGCGGCTCGTTCGGCGCCGGCAATTACGGCATGTGCGGCCGCGCTTACTCGCCGCGCTTCCTGTGGATGTGGCCGAATGCGCGCATCTCGGTGATGGGCGGCGAACAGGCGGCAACCGTGCTCGCCATGGTCAAGCGCGAAGGCATCGAGCGCAAGGGCGGCGAGTGGAGCGCCGAGGAGGAAGCGAAATTCAAGAAGCCGATCCTGATGAAATACGAGCATGAGGGCCATCCGCTCTACTCGTCGGCCCGCCTCTGGGACGACGGCATCATCGATCCGGCGAAGACGCGCGAGGTGCTGGCGCTCAGCCTTTCCGCGTCGCTCAACGCCGAGATCGAGGACACGCGCTTCGGCGTGTTCAGGATGTGAGATGAGCAAGGCGTTGGACAGGATCCGCATTCACACCGGGGACATCACGAAGCTGGATGTCGACGCCATCGTCAATGCCGCCAACACCTCGCTTCTCGGCGGCGGTGGAGTCGATGGCGCCATCCACCGCGCGGCGGGTCGTGAGCTCGAGGTCGAATGCCGGATGTTGAACGGATGCAGGGTCGGCGACGCCAAGATCACCAAGGGTTACAAGCTGCCGGCTCGACATATCATCCACACTGTCGGGCCGGTCTGGCAGGGCGGCGGCAAGGGCGAAGCCGAACTGCTGGCCTCTTGCTATCGCAGGTCGCTGGAACTCGCGACCGCCAATGATTGCCGTTCGGTGGCGTTTCCCGCGATCTCGACCGGTGTTTACCGCTACCCCAGGGCTGAGGCGACCGAAATCGCCGTCGGCACTGTCAGCATGATCATTGAAGAGAAACCCATGCCCGAAACCGTCATCTTCTGCTGCTTCGACGAGCATACGGCGGAACTATACCGGCGAACCGTTGCTGCGCTCCGGGAGGGTTGAACTGTATGGACCAATCGATTCATCAGCATAGGCAGCGTCGAATCTCCGCTGGCGAACTGGCGTCGAGACAAAATATTCGCTACTGCTTGTCCCGTGCAATGCAATGGGGACAGGGTGGGAATGGAACTGAAATATTGCCGGGGGATGGCTGCCTCGATACTTGCATCCATACTAATATTCACCACAGCTGGCGCCGGCCAGGCCGGATCACTCGCAGGAAGCAAGGGAGACGTGCGTTTTCCGCCGACCGTGGGCTCGGGCGAATGCAACGTTGCCTACAAGGGCTACGTTGCGGCGAGCGGTCATTCGGCCTACGCCACGACCTTTTATTCGCGAGTCGTCGACCTCTACATCATCTGCGGGACGAAGCTCAACGCACCTTCCCAGAAGGCCGCGGAGGAGATGGCGCTGCGCAACTGCCAGGCTGGATTGACGCGTTGGAAGCTAAAGACCGCAAGTGGCGGCTGCGCGATCTCGGCATCGAAATAGGCACATGCGCTTCGCTCGTAGAGCGCTCCCTTGGTAAGGGGGCGCTCTATATCAAGTGCCGAACTGCAAGGCAGCATCCGGCAAACGGAAAGCCTATCCATATAGGTTTGCGACCCAGAGGGGGCGCGAAGGAACGCCTGCGTCGCTTTCAGCAAGGCCTGGCTACGGAGGCTCCATGTTCAGCAAGATCCTGATCGCCAATCGCGGCGAGATCGCCTCCCGTGTCATCCGCACGGCCCGCAAGATGGGCGTGCACACCGTCGCCGTCTATTCTGACGCCGACGCGAAATCCCTGCATGTCGAGATGGCCGACGAGGCCGTTCACATCGGCCCCTCGCCGGTCGGTGAGAGTTACTTGCGGGGGGACCGGATTGTCGCGGCGGCGCTTTCGACGGGGACGCAAGCCATCCATCCCGGTTACGGCTTCCTGTCGGAAAATCCTGATTTCGTCGACCAGGTGGTGGCGGCGGGGCTCACCTTCATCGGCCCATCGGCGGCCTCGATCCGCGCCATGGGGCTGAAGGACGCCGCCAAGCGGCTGATGGAGAAAGCCGGCGTTCCCGTCGTTCCAGGCTATCATGGCGAAGCGCAGGAGATCGTGCTGCTTGCCTCCAAGGCACGCGAGATCGGCTATCCCGTGCTGATCAAGGCGCGCGCCGGCGGCGGCGGCAAGGGCATGCGGCGCGTCGAACATCCCGATGATTTCTCCGAGGCGCTGTCCGGCGCCCGGCGCGAGGCAAAGGCTGCTTTCGGCGACGACCGCGTGCTTGTCGAAAAATATGTCGACAAGCCACGGCACATAGAAGTGCAGGTGTTCGGCGACAATTTCGGCAACGCGGTGCATCTCTACGAACGCGACTGCTCGGCGCAGCGCCGCCACCAGAAGGTGATCGAGGAAGCCCCTGCCCCCGGCATGACGCCGGCGCTGCGCAAGGCGATGACGGAAGCCGCCGTGAAGGCCGCAAAGGCGATCGGCTACTCAGGCGCCGGCACCATCGAGTTCATCGTCGATGCCTCGCAAGGCCTCAAGCCCGACCGCTTCTGGTTCATGGAGATGAACACCCGCCTGCAGGTCGAGCACCCCGTCACCGAAATGGTCACCGGCACCGATCTGGTCGAGTGGCAGCTGCGGGTTGCCAGCGGCGAAAAGTTGCCGAAGACGCAGAGCGAGATCGCGCTGACCGGCCATGCCCTGGAGGCGCGCATCTATGCCGAGGATGCGGCAAAGGGGTTCCTGCCCGCAACGGGCACGCTGCATCATCTGAAGTTCCCTGAGGCGGCCTGCGAGGGCGCCACGATGCGCGTCGAAACCGGCGTGCGGGCCGGCGATGCCATCTCCCCCTATTACGATCCGATGATCGCCAAGCTGGTGGTTCATGCAAAGGACAGGCAAGCAGCGTTGGAAGCGCTCGGCGCGGCGCTGTCGCGGACCGAAATCGCCGGTTCCACCGTCAACACCGGCTTCCTTGCCGCCCTTGCCGCCGATCCCGACTTTTGTGCTGGTGACGTCGACACCGGCCTGATCGGCAGACATCAGGCGGCACTGACCGGCGTCGCGCCGCCGACCGGCGAAATCGTCTCGGCAGCAGCCCTTGCCGCCTCCGGCGCAGCAGCCTTGCCGCCATCGAACGACCCATGGTCGTCGCTTTCCGGCTACGCGCATTTCCACGGCGTGGCGCGGCGCACGCGGCTGAAGTTCGGCGAGGCCGATATACTGGCAAAGGTTTCAGTGCGGCCGGACGGGCGCTTCCAGGTGGCGCTCGATGCGCCCTATGACAGCACCAATTCGCATGATTTTCGCGCCGCTCCGCGCCTTGCCCGCTGGCCTGGCCACATCACGGTGTTCGAAGGCGCCGTCGGCTACACATTCGCGGTGACGGACCCGTTGGCACGGAGCGATGACGCGGCCGCCGCTTCCGGCAGCCTGCGCGCGCCGATGCCGGGTCTGGTCAAGCTGGTGCGCGTGGCTAAGGGCGACGCGGTGATCAAGGGGCAACCGTTGCTGATCCTCGAGGCGATGAAGATGGAGCACACCATTGCCGCCCCGCATGACGCGGTGGTTGCCGAGATCGCCGCGGAAGGGGCGCAGGTCACCGACGGGACTGTGCTGGTGCGGTTCGTAGAGGAACAGAGCGCCCAGACCGCTGCCGCGGGCCGATGAGCGGAACGCTTCGCGAACGGCAAACAAAATGGCCGGGGTGAAATCCCGGCCATTTCCTTGAATTACATCACTACCCGAGATTACTGCGCGATCGGCGCGTACTTGCCGTCATGCCACTGGTTGATGTCGTAGCTGGCGTTCTTGAGGTCGCCCTTCTCGTCGAAGGTGACGTCGCCGACAACGGTGCTGATCGGCGTGCCGTTCTTCAACGCTTCGGCAACCTTGGCCGGATCGTCGCTGCCGGCGCGCTTGATGCCTTCGGCGAAAGCCTGGACCACGGCGTAGGAGAACAGCGTGAAGCCTTCCGGCACGAAGCCGCCGGCCTTGATCTTTTCTACAGCGGCCTTGGCTTCCGGCTTTGCCTGCGGGTCCGACGGGAAGACGAACATGGTGCCTTCCCCAGCCGGGCCGGCAACCTGCCAGAATTCCGGCGAGGCGATGGAGTCCGGCATGATCAGCTGGAACTTCAGGTTTTGTTCGGCCGACTGACGCAGGATCAGGCCGGCTTCCGGATGGTAGCCGCCGAAATAAACGACGTCGGCCTTGAGATCCTTCAGCTTGGTGACGAGCGCCGAATAGTCCTTCTCGCCGGGATTGATGGCGTCATAATAGACTTCCTTGAGGCCGCCAGTGTTCATGGTCGCCCTGACGGCATCGGCCACGCCCTGACCGTAAGCGCTCTTGTCGTGCAGGATGACGACATTCTTGCCGGCATATTTCTTGGCGATCCACGGGCCGATGAAGGCGCCCTGTGCATCGTCACGCGTATAGAGGCGCATGATGGTCGGCCAGCCGGCCTTGGCGGCCGCGTCGGTCAGCACCGGGTTCGAGGAAGCCGGGCTCATCATCAGCGCACCGGCCTCGGCATAGACGGCCGAAGCGGGAATGCTCGAGCCCGAGCAGGCATGGCCGTCGATGAACTTGACGCCGTTGGCGACGATGCGGTTGGCGACCGACACGGCCTGCTTGGGATCGCACTGGTCGTCCTCGATGTCGAGCTTGATCATCGAGCCGTTGACGCCGCCGGCGGCGTTGATGGCGTCGGCGGCGGCCTGTGCGCCCTGCTTGAACTGGTCGCCGATGGTGGCGAGCTGTCCGGTCATCGGGCCGACCACCGAAACGGTGATGTCGTCCGCGAATGCCACTGGCGCACTCATCATCAGGCCGAAAATGGCCGCGCTCAAAATACACATTTTTTTCATGGCAATAGAACTCCTCCACTCACGCGCGGCCGCCCCGGCCGCGCTTCTTCCAGAGAGGCGGGACAATTTCATCCTTCATTGGGCCTGTCTAGGCGCATTGGCGCCACTCGATTGGGCCTGCGAGCCCTCATCGACGCAAAAAGCCACGCCAGCCTTGTTCCGGCTGGTCGTGGCTGTTTGCCTATCGGGCTGTTTCCCCAGCGCCCCCGCGCCGCGAACCCCAACGTGGCCTTCCCTGTCGTCCCTGCCATGATCCGAAGAAACGGATTCTTTTCGGGATCATGGTCCGTCGCACGGCTTGGGCCTGTCCGGCTGCCGCATTCTTGTCGTTCATGGCCTGTGGTCTGGCTGTCTGCGCAGCCTTATCCCTGTTTTGGCCCGACCGTCTTGGAGCGGTCTTGGCCGGAGCATCCCCGTCTGCCGGAAATCTAGTGCATGGTCATCCATTCGCGGGCTTCGCGCAGCGCCTTGGCGATCTCGACCTTCGACATGGCGGCCGACAGTTCCGAGCGCAGTTCCGCGGCACGGGCCGAGCCCTTGATGGCGGCGATGTTGAACCATTTGTGGGCGGCAACCACGTCGGTTTCGCAATCGCGACCGGTCGCATACATCATGCCCAGTTCGAAAAGAATGTCGGCCTGGGCAGTTGCCCCCATGGCGCCGAAACCTGCTTCAAGCATTTCAAAACGTGCCATTTTAGTCCCCTGTCTGGCTCCCGAGAGCTGCCTCCGTTCGTCTTGTCCGGGCCGCTCTTTCGATGCTTTCGAGAATGCCGATCAGGCTTGAATCCGCCGTTAAATGGCGTGCTTAATTTGAGGAAAACAAAGCTAAAACAATAGGTAAACGTGGAAATTCGTTAAGGATACGAAGCCAGCAATTCAGCCGATTTTCGTCAAATTCGACGAAAATTTTCCGAGCCTCGATCAACACTCCGCTAACCACGGGAAACAAACAGGACGCGCCGGTCGTTTTCATTTCCTCGCCGACGGCGTCAATTCAGGGGGCTTTGAAATGCCAAGATCTTCCGCAGCGGCACCGCTTTTGTTTTGCCAGGAGCTGGATTAGCTTACGTTTGCGTAAGCGGCAGACCGGCGAGGCGGAGAATTCGGCCGGCTATCCAAAGGGAGCAAGATATGTTTCGAAAAGTGAGCCTGGCTCTTGCAGCCACATTGATCATGGCGGGTGCGGCGTCGGCCGATCCGATCGAGGGCAATTGGAAAACGCAAGCCGGGGATACCGCTGCCATTTCAGGCAGCGACTCGTTTTCCATCACGCTCAAATCGGGCAAATATGCCGGCAAGACGATCGGCTCGCTCAAGGCGGCGGGCGACAACAAATATGCCGGCAGCATCACCGATCCTGCAAACGACAAGACCTATTCGGGCAAGGCGACATTGTCGGGCACCGCGCTCAAGATGAGCGGCTGCGTGCTTGGCGGACTGATCTGCAAGAGCCAGACCTGGCACAGGCTCTGATCAGCCTATCCTTGTGACATCCTGACGGGGCCCGGCGGGCCCCGTTTTCGTTTCACCGGCACGTCAAGCCTTGGGGCTCTTGCCCCCCGCTGCCGGTAGCCGCGCACGCCGGCGACCCGCCCAGATCCCGTCAATCAATTTGAACCGCAGATGAACACCGGCATCAGAGCCGGTTCAGAGGCATTGGGGCATTCTCCAGCGCGTTGAAGGAGACACGACCCAATGCTTGCTCGCCGCTTCACCATCGTCTGCCTGCTGATGAGCCTGTTTGGAATGTTCTTCGCCATCCTCGTCGCCGAAGCGGGCCGTTCGCCCCGCTCCTGGGATGAAGCCACCAGACTATGCCGCCTCGCCTGCCCGACCAACCTTCGCCACTGAAACAAAGAAACCCGGACCTCGAAAGCTCAGACATCATGACCCGCATCGCCGCCAACACTCTCAAGACCCTTCGGCTCCTGCCGCGGGCGGCGCTTATCCTGGTGCTCCTGGCCGCGCCGGTCCTGGCGGTGCCGATGATGCGTAGCGGCACCGGCTCGACGATCGAGGCGCCGGCCCTGAGGAAGTCCGGCGTGGGTTTCGTTCTGCTGGTCAGCCTGCAGCGGGGATAAAGAAAAATTCCGCTTTGAGCGCCTTCGGCAGCGACACCCCTCCCAACCGCTCGTCCAAGTCTCTATATTGAGCCATGGAAAAGCGAATCTACCCCCAAGCCATCGAATCTGTCGTCATGCCGGAGCCTTTTGGCCGGCAAAGCTTCGACAGCGCCGAAAAAGCAGTTGCCGCACTGCAGCTGCTTTACGACCGCAACACCAAGTTCCTGCGCGACGCCTTCGCGGCCCTGGCGGCCGCCGGCGGCGACAGCAGCAAGCGCTACCGCGCCTTCTATCCCGAGATCGGCGTCACCACGAGTTCCTTTACCCAGGTCGACTCGCGCCAAGCCTACGGCCATATGCCGACACCCGGCCATTTCGCCACCACGATCACGCAGCCGCACCTGTTCGAGAGCTATCTGGTCGAACAGCTGCGCCTGATCATGCGCAACCACGGTGTCTCGGTCACGGTCTCGGAATCGACCACGCCCATTCCGCTGCATTTCGCCTTCCTGGAGGGAACTTACGTCGACGGAGCCGCCGCGGAGCGCATCGAGCGGCCGATCCGCGACCTGTTCGACGTGCCGGATCTCGACGGCACCGACGACCAGATCGCCAACGGCACGTTCGAAGTGGCCTTCGGCGAACCAAGGCCGCTGGCGCCGTTCACGGCGCAGCGCATCGACTATTCGCTGCACCGCATGACCCACTATACGGCCACCAGCCCGCAGCATTTCCAGAACTTCGTGCTGTTCACCAACTACCAGTTCTACATCGACGAGTTCGTCGCCCGCGCCCGCGACCTGATGGAGAAGGGCGGCGGCGGTTACGCGGAATTCGTCGAGCCGGGCAATGTCGTGACCAAAGCCGGGCAGAACGCGCCCAGCGAAGGCGTTGGGCCGCAGCGCCTGCCGCAAATGCCGGCCTATCACCTGAAAAAGCCGAACCATGGCGGCATCACAATGGTCAACATCGGCGTCGGCCCTTCCAATGCCAAGACGATCACCGACCATATCGCCGTGCTGCGGCCGCATGCCTGGGTGATGCTTGGCCATTGCGCCGGGCTGCGCAACACCCAGGCGCTCGGCGACTATGTGCTGGCGCATGCCTATGTGCGCGAAGATCACGTGCTGGACGACGACCTTCCGGTCTGGGTTCCGATTCCGCCGTTGGCGGAAATCCAGGTTGCCCTGCAGGAAGCGGTCGCCGAAGTCACCGGCCTGTCCGGCTACGATCTGAAGCGCATCATGCGCACCGGCACGGTCGCCACCATCGACAACCGCAACTGGGAACTGCGCGACCAGCGTGGACCGGTGCAGCGCCTGTCGCAGTCGCGCGCCATCGCGCTCGACATGGAATCGGCGACGATCGCCGCCAATGGCTTCCGCTTCCGCGTCCCCTATGGCACGCTGCTGTGCGTTTCCGACAAACCGCTGCATGGCGAGTTGAAGCTGCCTGGCATGGCGACCGAGTTCTACAAGCGCCAGGTGGCGCAGCACCTTACCATCGGCATCAGGGCGATGGAGAAGCTGGCCGAGATGCCGATGGAGCGGCTGCATTCGCGCAAGCTCCGGAGCTTTTCGGAGACAGCGTTCCAATAGGCCGCCGCAGCGCCTGGGCGATGCATTTCGTCGTCTTGCCCGGGCGACAATTGGGCCGATAAGCAGATGGAACGGATCGTCAGGCGGCATTCGGCAGACACGACCTCGATGATGACAGGCGCGCGCTTGAAAATGATGGCTGGGTTGGCATTCCTGGCGATGACCGCGCTATCGGCCGCGCTGTTGGCCGGATTCTTCGGCACGCTGCATCCGGCCTTCGATTCCTTCTCGCATTTCCGCATTCACTTCAGCGTGCTCATGGCGCTTCTGGCACTGCCGCTGCTTGCCAGCTCGTTTCGGCTGCAAGCGGCAGCGGGGCTGCTGTTTGCCATCGCCTGCCTGGCCACGACGGCAAGCGCCCTGCCGAGGCTCTGGCCGCAGCCGGCGGTTGCCAAGCCCGCCGATCAGGCTGTCTACAGCCTGCTGCAGATGAATTTGCGCTTCAACAACCCGACGCCGAAGAAAGTGCTCTCCCTGATCGGCCGCGCCAACCCGGACGTGATCACCCTCGATGAGGTGTCGCAGATGTGGACGACCGAGCTTGGCTACATCGCCAGCGCCTATCCCTACCGTATCCTGTGCCCCTACCCGAACGGCATGTTCGGGGTGGCGTTGCTGTCGCGCCGGCCGTTCGTGGCCGGCACCACACCGCGCTGCGAGCCGCGCGGCGCGATGGCAACCGCCACCATCGACTTCGGCGGGATCGACGTCGATGTCGCCGCGATCCATTTGAGCTGGCCGTGGCCGAAGGAGCAATACTGGCAGATCGGCGAACTGGCGCAGACATTGGCCGGGTTGGGCGAGACCGCGATCATGGCCGGCGATTGCAACGCCGTGCCGTGGAGTGCGGCGGTGCGGCGGGTCGCGGCTTTCGGCGGGCTGACTCTTATGCCTTCGGCCGGGCCGACCTGGATCCACCGGACACTGCCCGACGTCCTGCGCCGCTATGCGGGCCTGCCGATCGACCAGGTGTTCAGCAAGGGCGGCTTGACGATCCTGTCTTCGAAGCGGCTGGAGGACACCGGCTCCGATCATCTGCCGGTGCTTGTCGAGTTCACGCTAAGGCCAGACGACAAGCAGCCTGAGAATGACCACGCCACCGCGCTCGCGGCGAGCGACTTGTCGGTGAAGCCGCAAAGCTGACACGCCAATCGAGCGGGGCTGGCGGCAAGGTCCCGCGATGGCGAGGGCTCTGGTCCCTTGTTCCAACGCAATTCCGAAGGGAAACCGCTGCGGCGCTTTCCCGGGAAAACCGCTTTACACTTTTCCTGGAATTGCCCTGGTTCAAGGTTTTCCGGTCAAGGCAGCGATCAGATGCTCGACATGGCCGCCATTGCGGTGTTCACGCCGATCGAAGGCGATTTGTTTGGCCTCATATTCGGCATAGATCGCCTGGATGCGCAGCCGCGCCTCGCGGCGCGTCTTGTGGCAGGACGGGTCGTTGGCGACCCGCAGGCCGGTTATCGACCTTTCCGTAGCGCGCATCATCTCCCTGGCGATGCGCCCATGTGTTTCCTCATGGGCGCGAACACCTGCGAAAAACCTGTACCAGCGCCTCCTCAGGGCCGGCGTCGCGGGCGAGGCAAGGCGCGGGAAGGTGTAGGAAAGATTCAGCGTGCCATTGCCCCCTCGCATCCGACAGAAGCCGTTGCCCTGGCCGGCGTCGAGATCCCAGTCGACGGTATAGGAGGTTGTGGCGATGGCGTGCGTCATGAAGCCGTGCCGGGGGCCTTGTCTGTCCATCGCGTCGATGAGGGCGGCGCCCGAGCCTCCCGTGACGTCGTAGGTCCGCGTCTGGACGACTGCCCTGGTGCCGGCCGAGGCCTGAGGCGCACACAGCGTCCCAATGGCGACGAGGCATGTCAGAACTATGCGGCGCATCGGCCTTCTCCCTATCCCCGGAGAAGGGAACCATAGACCGGCGGCCGTTTCAACGGTTCTGCTGACCTGCATGCCCTCGCAGCCGGCCCCCACCCACATTTTCTGCCGCCGAGGCCGAAACCGCCGGCCGCGCGACGTCACATGCCCTGGTAGACCGGACCCTCGCCGCCTTGCGGCGGCACCCAGTTGATGTTCTGGTTCGGATCCTTGATATCGCAAGTCTTGCAGTGGACGCAGTTCTGCGCGTTGATGACGAAGCGGACGTCTTTCGCCGCCGGATCGGCGGCGGCGTTGCCGTCCTTGTCGACCCATTCATAGACGCCGGCCGGGCAATAGCGTGTCGAAGGCCCGGCGAAGACATCGTGCTCGGACCGCTTCTGCAGTTCCATATCGCCGACCAGCAGATGGACCGGCTCGTTCTCTTCGTGGTTGGTGTTGGACAGGAACACCGAGGACAAGCGGTCGAAGGTCAGCACGCCGTCGGGCTTCGGATAGGCGATCTTCTTGTGCTGGGCGGCGGGCTCGAGCGTGGCATAGTCGGCCTTGCCGTGCTTCAGCGTGCCGAAGGGCGAGATGCCGAACAGCGTGTTCAGCCACATGTCGAGGCCGCCAAGACCGACGCCGACGATGGTGCCGAAGCGCGACCACAGCGGCTTGACGTTGCGAACCTTCTTCAAATCCTTGCCGATATCGGTCGCGCGCCAGGCTTGCTCGTAGGAAGTGAGCTCGTCATTGGCACGGCCGGCGCCGATCGCCTCGGCGACATGATCGGCCGCCAGCATGCCCGACAGGACTGCATTGTGGGAGCCCTTGATGCGCGGCACGTTGACGAAACCGGCAGCGCAACCCATCAGCGCGCCGCCCGGGAAGGACAGTTTCGGCACCGACTGCCAGCCGCCCTCGGTGATGGCGCGCGCGCCATAGCCGATCCGCTTGGCGCCCTCGAACGTGCCCGCGATCGCCGGATGGGTCTTGAAACGCTGGAATTCCTCGAAGGGCGACAGGTACGGGTTCTTGTAGTTGAGGTGGAGGACGAAGCCGACCGCCACCTGGTTGTCCTCGAGATGGTAGAGGAAGGAGCCACCGCCGGTCTTCATGTCGAGCGGCCAGCCGAAGGAATGCTGGACCAGGCCCGGCCGATGGTTCTCCGGCTTGACCTGCCAGAGTTCCTTGAGACCGATGCCGTATTTGCCTGGCTCGCGGCCGTCGGAAAGCTTGTACTTGGCGATCAACCGCTTGGCGAGCGAGCCGCGCGCGCCTTCGCCGATCAGCACGTACTTGCCCATCAGCGCCATGCCCGGCGCGAAGCCCGGGCCATGCGTGCCGTCCTTCTCGACGCCCATGTCGCCGGTGACGACGCCGGTGACGGCGCCCTCCTCATTGTAGAGCAGGCCGGCAGCGGCAAAGCCCGGATAGATCTCGACGCCGAGCGCCTCGGCCTTGCCAGCCAGCCAGCGGCAGACATTGCCGAGCGAGACGATGTAGTTGCCGTGATTGTTCATCAGCGGCGGCATCAATATGTTGGGCAGGCGGAACGAGCCGGCAGGGCCGAGCACCAGGAAATGATCCGCAGTGACCGGCGTCTTGAACGGGTGACCTTCTTCCTCGCGCCAACCGGGCAGCAGCCGGTCGATGCCGATCGGATCGACGACGGCGCCGGAGAGGATATGGGCGCCGACCTCGCCGCCCTTTTCCAGCACGACGACGGAAAGCTCGGGATTGACCTGCTTGAGGCGGATGGCGGCGGCAAGGCCGGCCGGACCGGCACCGACGATGACCACGTCGAATTCCATGCTTTCGCGTTCGATATCGCTCATCAACCCCTCCGCACTGGCTTGCCGCTGTCGCGTATCTTGCTGGCTCTTGCGCTGCATAGCGCATCAATTGGCGACAGGAAACCGGCGCAGACGTGACAATGCGGATTTGGCCAAAAAGTCGCGCATCTTGCGGCAGGGCAGCCATTTGCGCCCGGCGAGACCGGCCACGCCTGCGTTTTTTGATTGTTCGGCGGCTTGCTTATCGGCCATACTTCCGGCCATGCGCATTCCTGGGCCAGCGGGCTTTTCTTCGACGCGCTTTCTTTTCCCGCCCGGCCGGGTCCGCCGGGCGATTCTTCTGGCCCTTCTGGTGGCGGCACCGGGTCACGCCGCCGCGAACGAGGTGAAGGTCTGGGCGACAGGCGCCTATTCCTTCTCCGACGAGCTCGGCGGCTTCCGCATCACCGGAGCTTCCGGCATCGGAACCAAGGACGATCCGCTGGTCATCACCGAAGAGCTGAATTCGGCAACACCGGTGACGCTGACCATCCGCACGACAAAGCCGATCCAGACATTCGGCAAGGCGGGCGAATTCGCCAATGGCATCATGTATATGCGCATCAACGTGCTCAACAACAGCGGCCAGGCCTGGATCGAATTCCAGTTCGAGCTCCAGGAGGTATTGGATCAGCCGAGCGTGTTTGGAGACGGGCTTTCCTTCGACCAACGCAACAAGACGCCGGACAATATCTGGTCGAGCAATTTCGCCGATTTCGACCGGGAGTTCGAGCCTTACGACCGGCTGCTGTTCAAGGACGGCAAGGTCGACCCGCTGAAGACCGTCAGCTTCGAGTTCCTGATGACCGATTACACGCCGCGATGGACCTTCTATCTGGTGCAGGATCCGCGCATCCCGACCGGATAGGGCAAGCGGCCGGTCTTGCAAAATGCAGTCATGCGGACGAATGTGCGCGCCATGACTGCCGCGTCCCCCAACAGCCCGACCGATATTGCCGACATTTTGGCCTTCTATGCCAGCGCCGGTGTCGACGAGGCGCTGGAAGACGGCCCGGTAAATCGCTTCGCCGAGGCGGCGCCGAGACCTGTCGAGCGCGCGCCGGCGCTGGTGGCGCCACCTCCCGAAGAGAAGGCGCCGGAGCGGCCAGCGGCACCGCCCAGACTGGATGCAAGCAAGGTGCCTGATGCGCCCCCGGCGCGTTCATCGGTCGCCGCGGTGCCAGACGAAGCCCAGGCGGCGCTTGCGCGCCAGTTGGCGACAACGGCAACAACCCTGGAGGAGTTGCGCCAGCACATGGCTGCCTTCGACGGCTGCAACCTCAAGGCCACCGCCAAGAACCTGGTCTTCGCCGACGGAAACCCGGACGCCGAGGTGATGCTGGTGGGCGAAGCGCCGGGCCGCGACGAGGACATCGAGGGGCTGCCCTTCGTCGGCCGCTCGGGCCGGCTGCTCGACCGCATGCTGGCCGCAATCGGGCTCGACCGCACTTCGGTCTACATTGCCAATGTCATCCCGTGGCGGCCGCCGGGCAACCGCACGCCGACGCCGCACGAGACCGAGATCTGCCGGCCGTTCATCGAGCGGCAAATTGAACTGGTCAATCCCAAGGTGCTGGTCAACCTCGGCGGCCCGTCGGCCAAGACCTTGCTCAACACCTCGGAGGGCATTTTGCGGCTGCGCGGCAACTGGCGCGTCCACACCACGGCCTCCGGCATCGCCATCCCGGCCATGCCGACGCTGCATCCGGCCTATCTCCTGCGCACGCCGGCGCACAAGAAGCTGGCATGGCGGGATTTTCTCGAGGTGAAGGCGAAGCTGCGGGCACTCTCGTAGATCGCCATAACCTCGCAGGTAATTGAAATGCCGCCCCTGTCAGCCTAACCATCCTGCCATGACATCAGCCCAAACCTCCGCCGGCAGTCTGATCCGCGAATGGCGCACGCGCCGCCGCATGAGCCAGCTCGATCTCGCCATGGAGGCCGAAATCTCCCAGCGGCATCTGAGTTTTGTCGAGAGCGGCCGCGCCGCGCCCTCGCGCGACATGGTGCTGCATCTTGCAGAGCAGCTTTCGATCCCGCTAAGGCAGCGCAACCAGCTGCTGCTCGCTGCTGGCTTTGCACCGAGCTTCAGCGAACGGCCGCTCAGCGACACGACGCTGGCGCCAGCGATGGCGGCGATCGAGATCGTGCTCAAGGGGCATGAGCCCTTCCCGGCGCTGGCCGTGGACCGGCACTGGAACCTGGTTTCGGCGAATGCCGCGATTGCTCCCTTCCTCGCCGATATCACCGAGGCTTCGCTGCTGGCGCCACCGGTCAACGTCCTTCGCCTTTCCCTGCATCCCGGCGGCATCGCACCGCGCATCGTCAATCTCGCGGAATGGCGCACGCACCTGCTTGAGCGTCTCAAGCACCAGAACGATGCCAGCGGCGATCCGGTGCTGGTCGAACTGGAGGGCGAACTGCGCGCCTATCCGTCCGGGCTGAAGGGCAGCAGGCCAACGCCCGTCGAGCCGAATGCCATCGTGCATCCGCTGCGCCTCGCGCATGGCGATCAGGTGCTGTCGTTCATCAGCACAATCACCGTTTTCGGCACGCCGCTCGACGTGACCTTATCGGAACTGGCGATCGAGTCCTTCTTCCCCGCCGACGAGCAGACTCGTGCGGTACTGGTGCGGCTGGCGAAGGAGCGGTCGGAACGGTCCTGATCACCCCTGCGGCAGCGCCGCCTTGCGCGTTCGCGCGCGCTCCAGGCCCAGTTGCCGCTCGCGCCAGATGATGAAGATGCCGGCGGCCACCACGATCGCACCGCCAATCAGCGTGTTGAGCGAGGTCACGTCGCCGAAAATGAAATAGCCGACGACAACGCCGAGGATCATCGAGGTGTATTCGAAGGGCGCAACCACCGAGGCCTCGGCATGGCGATAGGCCGAGGTCATCAGGATCTGGCCGAGGCCGCCGCAGAAGCCGGCCATGACGAGCAGCGCGGCTTGCGTCGGCGTCAGAGCTTGCCAGCCGAAAGGCAGTGTCAGCAGCGAGAGCACGCTGGCGGTCGACGAGAACCACAGGACGATGGTCGCCGTCTTCTCCGTCTGCACGAGATTGCGCACGAGCAGCATGGCGACCGCCGAGATCGCCGCGGCCACCAGCGCGGCCATGACGCCCAGGACCTCCTGGTCGTCGAGCCCTTCATCCGAGTTGAGCAGCGTCAGCTCCGGCCAGGAAATGATGAGCACGCCGACAAGACCAACGGCGACCGCGCTCCAGCGATAGACGCGGATCGACTCGCCAAGGAAGACCGAGGAGAACACCACGACCAGCAGCGGCTGCGCATAGTTCAGAGTGATCGCCTCCGGCAACGGCAGCCTGGTGAGCGCGAAGAAGCCCAGCCCCATGGCGCCAACGCCGACGACGCCGCGCGCGACGTGGTTGAAGGGGCGTTTGGTGACGAATGCCGTCGGCAGCTGTCCCTTCACCGCCAGGAAGGCGATGATCGGGAAGATGGCGAAGAAGGAGCGGAAGAAGACGATCTGCCCGGCCGGCACGTCGCCGGCCGCCTTGATGCAGGTTTGCATGCCGACAAAGACCGCGACGGACACGATCTTCAGCGCGATGCCCCTCAGCGTGCCGTGGCCTGCCGTCGTTCCTGGTTCCGCCCCTGATGTCACGTCGGCGATGCGCCCCTGATCGCGGCCCAGATCCGCGCCGGCGTCGCCGGCATCTCGATATGCCTGATGCCATAGGCGCGCCACAGCGCATCGGTGACGGCATTGAGCGCCGCCGGTGTCGAGCCGATCGTGCCGGCCTCGCCCGCGCCCTTGATGCCCAGCGCATTGGTGGTCGAAGGCACGTTGCGGGTCTCGAAATGAAAGAACGGAAAATTGTCGGCGCGCGGCATTGCGTAGTCCATGAAGCTCGCCGTCAAGAGCTGCCCATCCTCGCCATGGATGGTGTTCTCAGTCAGCGCCTGGCCGATGCCTTGCACGACGCCGCCATGGACCTGGCCGGCGAGCAGGATCGGATTAACGGTGACGCCGAAATCGTCGACGATGGTGTAGCGGACGATCTCGGTCGCGCCGGTGTCGGGATCGATCTCGACCTCGCAGATGTGGGTGCCGTTCGGATAGGTGCACTCGTCCTGCACGAACTCGCCGAACCCCTTAAGGTCATCCGGCGTCTTCGCGGCCTTGGCGATGCTCGAGAAATCGATGCTCCGGTCTGTGCCGACGATGCGCGCAACGCCATCGGACAATTCGATATCGCCGGCCGAGGCCTCAAGCTCGTCGGCGGCGATGCGCTTGATCTTGTTGGCCAGATCCTCGCCCGCGCGGGAAGCTGACACACCTCCCAGCGGAATGGACCGCGAGCCGCCGGTGCCGCCGCCCGCCTTCAATTCGTCGGTGTCGCCCTGGCGGACATGGATCTTGTCGATGTCGAGATTGAGTTTTTCCGACAGGAACTGCGCATAGGCGGTAGCATGCCCCTGGCCGTTGGTCTGGGTGCCGATCTTCAGCGTCACCGTGCCGTCGCCATTGAGCTCGACAAAGGCCGGTTCGGAGCCCGGAAAGGCGCAGGCCTCGATATAGGTCGCCATGCCGATGCCGCGGATCTTGCCACCGGCTTTGGACTGTTCCAGCCGCTGCGGAAACGCCTTCCACTGCGACCGTTCGATGGCGCGGTCCATATGCCCTTCGAATTCGCCATTGTCGTAGAGCCGGCCTGTCTGCGTGCGATAAGGAAACTGCTCGGGCCGGATGAAATTGCGGCGGCGGATCTCTTCGACGGGCCGGCCAAGATCATGCGCGCAGGCATCGACCAGCTTTTCCAACAGGAACGCAGCCTCGGGTCGCCCGGCGCCGCGATAGGCGTCGACCGGGCAGGTGTTGGTGTAGAGGCCGGTCACCGAGACATCGAGCGCCCTGATATCATAGACGCCGGTCGACATGGTGACGCCGATATAGGGGATGAAAGGGCCATATTGCGAGACATAGGCGCCGATATTGGCAAGCAGGTCGACCCGCATTCCGAGGAAGCGGCCATCCTTGTCGAGCGCCATCTCGGCCGTCACCGCATTGTCGCGGCCTTGGGCGTCGGTGAGGAAATGTTCCGTGCGGTCGCTGGCCCATTTCACCGGACGGCCGAGCCGCTTCGCCGCCTCGAGCACCAGCGGATATTCGCGGTAGACGAAGCTCTTCGGCCCGAAACCGCCGCCAACATCGGGCGTGATGACGCGCAGCTGGTCCTTTTTGATCTTGAACACGCTGGCCAGGATGTACTGCATGGAATGCACGCCCTGCGACCCTGTGGTCAGCACGAAGCGGTTTTCCCCGACATTCCATTCGCCGATCGCCGAGCGCGGCTCCATGTAGTTGCAGACCAGCCGATTGTTGACGAATTCGATGCGCGTGACGTGAGCGGCCCCCGCGAAAGCCGCGTCCGTCTTCTTCTTGTCGCCGATATGATAGGTGAAGGCACGGTTGGAGCCGAGTTCCGGCCAGACCAGCGGCGTGCCCTCGGCAAGCGCCGTCGCGGTGCCGGAGGCAGCGTCCTCGCCGTCATAATCGACCTCGATCAGTTCGGCGGCATCCTGCGCCAAGGCGCGGCTGTCGGCGACGACAAAGGCAACCGCATCGCCGACATAATTGACTCGATCCCGGCACAGGATCGGAATGTCGCGCGTCGGCGCTTTGGTGCCGTCCGGTTGTACCTGCATGACGCCGGACTTTAGATCGCGCAGATGGGTGAGATCCTTGCCGGTCAGCACCAGATGGACGCCAGGAGCCGCCTTCGCCGCCGCGGTCGAACCAATGGTGAAGCTCGCCTTGGCGATCGGCGAGCGCAGGACATAGCCGTGTAGGACGCCGTCTGGCTGGATATCGTCGGTGTAGCGGCCCTGGCCCTGGATGAAGGCGGTATCCTCGCCCCGCAGCACGGAAGCGCCCATGCCGAATTTCGGTGTGACGACGGTCATGGCTGCCTCGCGGGATATGGAGAACGAATGCCTGAAATAGGCATCGGCCGAGTTTTGTCGAGGGACCATTTCGTGTAAAGAGCGCGGACTTCAAATTTCTTGGACCAGCGGGAACTCCGCGTCCAACGCAATCGACAGGAAAAACAACGGAATGCGCACGGACACCGGCCAGGTCTTCAAGCTCGAAGACTATCGCCCCAACGATTATCTCATTCCGCGGACCAACCTCACCTTCCGCCTTTCGCCCGAGGCCACGATCGTCACCGCGACACTGACTGTCGAGCGTCGCGACGGCGTAGCCGCGGCGGCGCCATTGGTGCTCGACGGCGACGGGCTGACGCTCAAGCGCGTCGAGATCGACGGCAAGAAGGCAAAACCGGCGGACCTGCTGGTGACACCTGACCAGCTCACCATTCTCAAGCCGCCCGCGCGCCGCTTCCAACTGCTGATCGAGACCGAACTGGCCCCGGCGGGCAACGAGGCCCTGATGGGTCTCTATCGCTCGAACAATGTCTATTGCACGCAATGCGAGGCCGAGGGCTTCCGCCGCATCACCTATTTCCTCGATCGCCCGGACATCCTGTCCGTCTACACCGTGCGGATCGAGGCGCTGCGCGACGAGGCGCCGCTGCTCCTGTCCAATGGCAATCCGGGGGACAAAGGCAATATCGGGGACGGCTGGCACTATGCCGTCTGGCATGACCCCTTCCCCAAGCCATCCTACCTGTTCGCGCTGGTGGCCGGCAATCTCGGTCGGGTCGCCGACAGTTTCGTCACAATGTCCGGCCGCAAGGTCGAACTCGGCATCTATGTCGAGCGCGGCAAGGAGAAGCTGGCCGGCTACGCCATGGACGCGCTGAAGCGGTCGATGCGATGGGACGAGGAGGCGTTTGGCCGCGAATACGACCTCGACGTCTTCAACATCGTCGCCGTGTCCGACTTCAACATGGGCGCGATGGAGAACAAGGGCCTCAACATCTTCAACGACAAATATGTGCTGGCCGACGAGGAGACGGCGACGGACGCCGATTTCGCCAATATCGAGGCGATCATCGCGCATGAGTATTTCCACAATTGGACAGGCAACAGAATCACTTGCCGCGACTGGTTCCAGCTTTGCCTGAAGGAAGGCCTGACTGTGTTCCGCGACCATGAATTCTCCGCCGACCAACGCTCGCGCGCGGTCAAGCGCATTGCCGAGGTGCGCACGCTGCGCGCCCACCAGTTTCCCGAGGACCAGGGTCCGCTGGCGCATCCGGTGCGGCCGCGCCGCTACCGCGAGATCAACAATTTCTACACGGCGACGGTCTACGAAAAGGGCTCCGAAGTGGTGCGCATGATCCGCACCATCCTGGGGGCAGATGCCTTCCGCGCCGGCATGGACCTCTATTTCGAACGGCATGACGGCGAAGCGGCGACCATCGAGGATTTCATCAAAGTGTTCGAGGATGCCTCGGGCCGCGACCTGTCGCAGTTCGCGCTCTGGTATCATCAGGCTGGCACGCCCAATCTGACGGTCAGTTCGACGCACAATCAGTCTGCGCAGGAATTCACGCTCGAAATCGAGCAGTCGGTGCCGCCGACACCCTCCGAAAGCCGCAAGCGGCTGATGCATATTCCGCTCGCCTTCGGGCTGATCGGCGCCGGCGGCAAGCCTGTCGCTTATAGCGGCGTCGAGGGCGCCAGCGTCGAGGACGGCGTCATCCATCTGCGCAAGCGCCGCCATATGGTGCGCTTTTCGGGTGTGATTGAGCGTCCGGCGGTGTCGCTCAACCGCGGCTTTTCGGCGCCGGTGACGCTGTCGGTTGAGCAGAAGGCCGACGACCAGTTCTTCCTTGCCCGCCATGACAGCGATGCCTTCTCGCGCTGGCAAGCCTTCAACACGCTGCTCACCGATGCGCTGATCGCTGCCTTCCGCGAGTTCCTTGGCGGCAGGCAGCCGGTCTTCGCCACACGGCTGACCGAACTCGCCGGCAGCATCGCCGGCGACGAGACGCTGGAGCCTGCCTACCGGGCGCTTGCGCTGGCACTGCCGGGCGATGCCGACATCGCCCGCGACATCGGCAAGAACATCGACCCCGATGCCATTCATGCAGCCCGGCAGGGCTTTGCGCTGGCGATCGCCACGACCAATGCCGAGGCGTTTTCCAGCCTCTACCACAGGCTCGCCGATAAGGCGGCCTTCAGTCCCGACGCGGCGAGCGCAGGACGACGCGCCCTGCGCAACATTTTGCTGGACTATCTCTCGCTGCTGCAAGGCGGAGCGGCGTTGGCGGCCAGGCATTTCCAGTCCGCGACCAACATGACCGACCGCGCGGCCGCCCTTGCCGTGCTCGCGCATCGCCACCATGCTTCGCCGGAGGCAAACAAGGCGCTGGCGGCTTTTGAAAAGACCTATGCGTCCGACCCGCTGGTCATGGACAAATGGTTCCAGATCCAGGCCAGCGTGCCAGGGCCGCAGGCTGTGGACACGGTCCGCGCGCTAACCGCCCATCCTGCCTTCTCGATGGCCAATCCGAACCGGGTGCGTTCGCTGATCGGCACATTCTCCAGCGCCAACCAGACCGGCTTCCACCGCGCCGACGGCAAGGGTTATAGGTTCTTCGCGCAGACGGTGCTCGAGGTCGAGAAGCGCAATCCGCAAGTGGCGGCAAGGCTGGCGACGGCATTGCGGTCGTGGCGTTCGCTCGAACCGGGCCGGCAGGCCAAGGCCAGGGAAGCGCTGCTTTCGATCGCCAATGCCGAAAACCTGTCGGCGGACCTGCGCGATATTGTCGAGCGTACGCTGGCCTAAACGCGCCTTACCTTCTCCCGTGTGGGAGAAGGTACAGCCGCCGCACCTCCAGACGCGCATTATTTTAGTCGATTTTTAATCTTTTTTCGCCGGGCCACTGGACAAGGCGAATCACGTTTGATTCTTTACTGACGATTCGGAAGTGCGGCGTTTGCCGGATCACAAAGCAGCATAGGCAAATTCGGGGAGTGCCATTTATGGCAAAGGCGGACGCGTGGGGCGCGCCCGGTGGGATGGTTTTTGCGCGTCGCGAGGCGCGCAGCGACGGCCTTGCCGGGAATACGCGGCTCATTGCCGAACCGGCCTACAAGCGGCTTCTGGCCGCCGAACCGCTGCTGCGCCGGTCGATACCGGCCCTGATCATCATCTTCCTGCTCGTCATCGCGGCGCTGCGCGTGCTGTCGCTCATGAATGAGCGTGACGATGTCGAACGCGACGCCAAGGCGATCCTGACGCTGGCGGCGGGTCAACTGGCCAGTTCGTTGGCCACCACCTCGGACACCGTGCCCGGCGCCGTCCAGGACCTGCTGGAGACCACCAGCCGCCAGGGCGCGATGGGCCGCAGCCATGTGCTCGTCATCACCGACAGCGCCTTCAGGATCACCGCGGTGACGCCGCGCTCGATGCCCTGGCAAGGCCATTCGCTCGACGGCCTCGTCCAGGGCGGCCAGCCGCTGTTCATGTTCGGCGACCGCGCCGGCGTCATGGAGGTCAACATCGGCGGCCGGGACTGGTACGCCGCGGTCAGCGTGGCCAGGGATCGGAAGGGAGCCGCGGCGGCGCTGGTGCCGCAGGAGGCAGTGTTCGACACGTGGCGCAAGACTGTCTCGCTCAACGTCACCCTGTTCGTGCTGACGGCGGGCGTGCTGATCATCATCCTCTACGCCTATTTCGGACAGGCGGCGCGCGCCCAGGCCGCCGACCGCATCTACCTCGAGGCGCATCAGCGCATCGATATGGCGCTGGTGCGCGGCCGCTGCGGCCTGTGGGACTGGGATATGGTGCGCGGCAAGATGTACTGGTCGCGTTCCATGTACGATATGCTGGGCTACGAGCCCTGCGATACGATGCTGTCCTTCGGCGAGGTCGACGAGATCATCCATCCCGAAGACGGCGACCTGTTCGAGCTCGCCAACAGAATTGTCGCCCGCGAAATCGACCACATCGACCAGGTGTTCCGGATGCGGCATGCCGATGGCCAATGGGTGTGGATGCGTGCTCGCGCGCAGGTCATGGATCCGGAGGCGCCGGAAATCCAGCTGATCGGCATCGCCGTCGACGTCACCGAGCAGCGCCATCTGGCGCTGCGGTCCGAGGCTGCCGACCTTCGCCTCAGGACGGCGATCGAGAACATCAACGAATCCTTCGTGCTGTGGGATTCGGCGCAGCGGCTGATCATGTGCAACTCCAAATACCAGCAGGACAACGGGCTGTCGGATCGCGACGTGATGCCGGGTATGACACGCGCTTCGCTGGAAGGGCGGATGCTGGCCTTTGCGTCCGAACGCCGGCTTGCCAACACCAATGGTCCGCAAGGCGGCGCCACTTTCGAGCGGCAGCTGTCCGACGGCCGCTGGCTGCAGGTCAATGAACTCAAGACAAGGGATGGTGGCATCGTCTCGGTCGGCTCCGACATCACCCAGATCAAGCTGCACCAGGAGAAGCTGGTCGACAGCGAGCGCCGGCTGATGGCGACGATCCATGATCTCAGCCTCGCGCGGCGGGCCGAAGAGGAACGGTCGCGCGAACTGGTCGATCTCAATCGCAAATACATGAAGGAAACCGAGCGCGCCGAGGCGGCGAACCGGGCCAAATCCGAATTCCTGGCCAACATGTCGCATGAACTGCGCACGCCATTGAACGCCATCATCGGCTTTTCCGAGCTGATGGAACAGGGGTTGTTCGGCCCGCTGGGCTCGTCGCGCTACGAGGAGTACGCCACGGATATCAACAGCAGCGGCAAATACCTGCTCGGCGTCATCAACGATATTCTCGACATGTCCAAGATCGAGGCCGGCCAATTCTCGCTGGACCAGGAGCAGATCGACCTCGGTCCGCTGATCAGCGAGACGGTGCGCGTCGTCTCGCTGCAGGCCGCGCAAAAGGCGATCACCGTGGAAACGCGCATCGCCGACGCGCTGAGTCTGTTCGCCGATCGCCGGGCGATCAAGCAGATCGTCATCAACCTCCTGTCCAATGCGGTGAAGTTCACCGGCCAGGGCGGCCATATATCGGTCAGGGCCCGCAACACGTCCGGCGCGCTGGTGCTGACCATTGAGGACAATGGCTGCGGCATCCCGAAAGAGGCGCTGGGCAAGCTCGGCCGACCCTTCGAACAGGTTCAGAACCAGTTCTCCAAGAACCATGCCGGATCAGGCCTCGGCCTTGCCATCTCACGCTCGCTGGCCGAGCTCCAGGGCGGCGCGCTGAAGATCCGTTCGACCGAAGGTGTCGGCACGATCGTGTCGGTGCGCATTCCGGTGAAGAAGGCGCCGCCGGCGGTCAAGGCGGCCGCTTGAGCGGCAGGCCCCGAGCGATATCGCCGGAGCCTGGATCAAACAATCTTATTGGACGCTGTCGTCATCATCCGGTTGGCGGTGATGGCCAAAGCGATGGCCCTTCGGCAGTTCGCTCTTCTCGATCTTGCCGTCATTGTTCTTGTCGAGCATGGCGAACACCTTCTTCTCGCGACCGGTGATGTCATCCGTGGTCAGCGTGCCGTCGCCCTTGGTGTCATAGCGGGCGATGATGCGCCTGGCCATCCGCTCGAAGCGCGCCTTCTCCAGTGCGTCGGCGAGTTGGGCGACGGTCAGCTTGCCGCCATTGTCGGCAACGAGCTTCTTCAGCCGCGCGTTCATGGCGTCGGAAAACTGGTCGAAGGTGATGGCGCCGTCTGACGCGGTCATTGCCTTGTCGAGGCGGGCCATCATGCCGTCGCGCATTTTCGCGCTGGCATTGTTTTCGGCATAGGCGGTGGTGCCGACGGCGCCGGCAAGTGCTGCGAAGGCAAGGGCAAGCTTGGTTGACTTTCTCATGGTCTTCTCCTGTTGCATCGTCACCCCCGATGCGAGAGCGGCGGATCTTCGATCCTGTTGCCGCTCTATCTCTTTGTTCGAGGATCGGATTTTCCCAAAACCGGCTTCCACTTTTGGGTCCGATGCTTCGACAGCTGTTTCATGGTCGTCCGGCACGAAGCAAAAGATCAAAGTCCTTCCTGACCTTTTGCGACGTCTCCTTGAGATGTGCTTCCAGTACACCGAAATCCGGCAGGTCGGTGACCGCCAGAAGTAAATCCGAAAGCCCAGGCGGAACGTCGTCGCGCTCGAACGGGCCGGTGAGGCACAGCCGGGTCATCTGGGTCAGCGCCAGATAGAGTGCGAAGGCGGCACCAAGCTCCTGCCTGACGTCGGCACCAGCGAAGCCAGGCGCGAGGCGGGACAAAATCTCGGCCGTACCGGTGACACGCGGCCCGGCCTCGGCCTGCCCGGTGATGACAGCCACCTGGGCGATGAACTCAAGGTCGATCAGCCCGCCGGGGATCAGCTTGATGTCCCAGAGATCGCGCGGCGGCTTTTCCTTCTCGACCATGGCGCGCATGTCCGAAGCCTCGGTCTTGACCTTTGCCGCGTCGCGCGGCTGGCCAAGCACGGCTGCGACTTCCGCTTCGACCTCGGCGCACAGGCCGGCATCGCCGCCAATGGCGCGCGCCCGCGACAGCGCCATGTGTTCCCAGGTCCAGGCCTCCTGGCGCTGGTATTTCTTGAAGGCATCGATGTGGGTGGCCACCGGCCCCTTGTTGCCGGACGGCCTAAGCCGCAGGTCGAGTTCGTAGAGCACTCCCTCCGCCGTCGGCGCCGATACGGCCGAGATCAGCCGCTGCGTCATGCGGGTGTAGTAGTGGGAAGGCGCCAGCGGCTTGTCGCCGTCGGAGTCTTCGGCGTCCGCGTCATGGTCGTAAAGCAGGATGAGATCGACGTCCGACCCCGCGGTCAATTCGCGGCTGCCGAGCTTGCCCATGCCGAGCAGCGAAACCACGCCGCCGGCGATCATGCCGTGGCGCGCCGCGAATTCGGCGGTCACGGCTTGCAGCGCCGCCTCGATGGTGAGATCGGCGAGATCGGAAAAGGCGCGGCCGGCGCGGGCCGGATCGATCGAACCGGCAAGCAGCCGCACGCCGATCAGAAACTTTTGCTCAGAGGCAAAGATGCGCAGCCGGTCGAGCACCTCCTCATAGGCCCTGTCGCCTTCCAGGAAGGCGGAAAGCCGTGCCGAGAGATAGGCGCGGTCGGGGAGTTCAGTCAGCAAGGCCGGGTCGAGCAGGCCGTCGAAAACATGCGGCCGGCGCGTGATGATCGCCGCCAGCCGGGGCGCGGCGCCCATGATCGTCGCCATCAGCTTGAGCAGCGCCGGGTTGGACTGCAGCAGCGAGAACAGCTGGATGCCGGCAGGCAGGCCAGCAAGGAATTCGTCGAAACGGATCAAGGCTTCGTCCGCCCGGCGCGTCTGGCCGAAGGCCTTGAGCAGCGCCGGCGTCAACTCCGTCAGCCGCTCACGCGCCTCCGCCGACTGGGTGACGCGATAGCGGCCGAAATGCCAGCCGCGGATGACGCGGCAGATGTCGCTCGGCCGCTGGAAGCCGAGGCCGTGCAAGGTCTGCAGCGTGTTGGGGTCATCGACATCGCCGGTGAAGACCAGATTGCCGATGCCCGCCGAAAGCTCCGGGGCCGTTTCGAACAGCGCTGCATAATGGCGCTCGACCTGCTGCAGCGAGGCGCGGAATGCCAGGGAAAGCGCCGCCGCATCGGCAAAGCCAAGCATGCGGGCGATCCGCTCCAGCCCTTCATCGTCTTCCGGCAGCGTGTGCGTCTGCTCGTCCGCCACCATCTGAACGGCATGCTCGACGCGGCGCAGGAACCAATATTGGCGGGCGAGTGCGTCACGCGCATCGGCGGTGATCCAGCCGCGCGCGGCGAGCTGGCCGAGCATCGGCACGGTCTCGCGGCCGCGCAGTTCGGGGAAGCGGCCGCCGGCGATGAGCTGCTGGGTCTGGACGAAGAACTCGATTTCGCGGATGCCGCCACGGCCGAGCTTGACGTTGTGGCCCTTCACGGCGATCTCGCCATGGCCCTTGTGGGCGTGGATCTGGCGCTTGATCGAATGGACGTCGGCAATCGCCGCGTAGTCCATGTATTTTCGCCAGATATAGGGCTGCAATTCCTTGAGAAAGGCGGCGCCCGCGGCGAGATCGCCGGCCACCGGACGCGCCTTGATCATCGCCGCGCGTTCCCAGTTCTGGCCGCGCGCTTCGTAATAGCGCAGAGCCGCTTCAACCGGGATCGCCAGCGGCGTCGAACCGGGATCGGGACGCAGCCGGAGATCGGTGCGGAAGACATAGCCGTGCTCGGTGCGGTCCTGCAGGATGCGCACCAAACGGCGCGTCAGCCGCGAGAACAGCTCCGTGGCGTCGAGGGGGTCGACCACGGCGGGCGCATCCGGATCGAAGAAGACGACAAGATCGATGTCGGAGGAGAAATTCAGCTCATGCGCGCCAAGCTTGCCCATGCCGAGCAGGATCCAGCCCGATTGCAGCGACGGGTTGTCGAGATCCCGCAGTTTGAGCTTGCCCTGGCCATGCGAGTCGCGCAGCAGGAAGTCGACGGCCGCACGCGTGCAGGCATCGGCAAGATCGCTCAGCCGCCGCACGGTCAGCGACGTTTCCGCTTCACCGGCGAGATCGGCCAGCGCGATCAGGAAATGTGCCTCGGCCTTGCACTGGCGCAGCTCCATCATCACGCTGGATTCGGAGACCGTGTCGGCCAACGGCGCCTGTTCGATCGCGGCGGTGATCGCCTCCAGGCGCGCCTCGACCGGTTGTTCGAAAAGAGCATCCAGGATACGAGGCCTGCGGCGCGCCGTGTCGCGCAAAAACGGCGAGAGGTCGAAGACGGCGGCCAGGAAATCCTGCCCCTCCCCCTTGCCGGCCAGGAATTTGGCCAGCCGCGTCAACTCTTCTTCGCGTGCCGCCGCGGCGATTTCGGCCAGTTCCCGCCGCGACCGGCCTTCGTCGAGAGGGGCGAGCCCAACCACCGGCTTCAATAACCAGTCCGTGACCGTCCGTTTCGCAACCGCAGCCATCAGTGATCCTCCCGTGCGGGGAAACTCATGACCACGGATAGTCCCGGATTGCCAGGCAGGAGATCAAGCCGCCCATAGTGGAAAGTCATGACTGCCTTGGCGAGGCTGAGGCCAAGGCCGGAGCCCGGCTGAGAACGGCTTTTCTCCAGTCGAACGAAACGTTCGGTCGCCCGGGCCCGGTCGGCATCGTCCGGAATGCCCTGGCCGTTGTCGGCGACACAAAGCCTGATCTCGCCATGGGTCCGCTCGAGCGTCACGCGAACGGCCGGCTTGGACGTGGAGTCCGTCGAATATTTGATCGCGTTGTCGACGATGTTGGACAGCGCCTGGCCGATCAGCTCGCGGTTGCCGTCGACGAGAAAAGCACCATTCACTTCGGCTTGGAGCGAAACGCCGGCCTCTTCCGCCACCGGGTCGTAGAGCTCGGCGACATCACGCACGGCCGCCGCCAGATCGACGCGGTTGGTGTGCTCTGACGAATATCCAGCCTCGAGCCTGGAGATCATCAGGATGGCGTTGAAGGTCTTTATGAGCTGGTCGGACTCGGCGATGGTGCCTTCCAGTGCCTGGCGGTAATCGACGGGCTTGTGCTTGCCCGAAAGTGTCGCTTCGGCGCGGTTGCGCAGCCGGGTCAGCGGCGTCTTCAGATCATGCGCGATGTTGTCGGAAACCTGCTTCAGGCCTTCGTTGAGCGTGGCGATCCTGGCCAGCATGGAGTTGAGATTTTCCGAAAGCCGGTCGAATTCGTCGCCGGCTCCGGTCACCGGCAGCCGGCCCGAGAGATCGCCGCCCATGATGCGGCGGCTGGCCTCCGACACGCTGTCGATGCGCTTCAGCGCGGCGCGGCCGACAAAGAACCAGATTAGCAGTCCGCCGAGCCCCATCATGCCGAGCGCCAGCGTCAGCGCACGGCGGATGACGGCACGAAAGCGCTCCGGTTCGCCAAGATCGCGGCCGACCAGCATGATCATCTGGTTGGGCAGCCGCAGCACCAGCGCAATGGCGTTGTGGCCTTGCTCGCCTTCGGATTGCCGTGCCGCGTTGTCGCCAGTTGCAGGAGCTGTCGTCTGGTCGGACGTTCCGCTGCGCAGGCGGTCAAGCTCGCCTTCTCCGAAGCGCTTGTAGGAGAACGGCTCTGTCGTCCAGCCCTCCGTGTCGATCACCCCCGGTTCGAGGCTCTGCACGTTGCCGGTCAGGATCTGGCCGTTGGCATCGGCGATAAGATAGAGGTTGGCACCGGGCTGGCGGGAGCGGTTTTCGACCACGCGCACCAGCACGGGCAGGCCGCCGCGCTGATAGGCGCGGGCGAGGCCCAGCACTTCGTCGTTGATGGTCTCCTGCGTCTGCGCCGTCAGCATGCGCGCCGACAGCGAGGTCATATAGAAGACAAGCAGCACGGCGCAGAGCGCAAAGAGCAGAAGGTAGAGCGCCGAAAGTCGCGCTGCCGTCGTCTTCATGATGGCCGGCACGGAAAGAGCCATGCTGTCGCCTAGATCAGCGTGACGATTGGTCGAATCGTCATGCTGATCCAGCTCTTTGTTGGAGCATGATCTCTGGACAAACGGAAACCGTTTGTCCGAGAACACCGGTTCCCACTTTTCGGGATCATGCTCTAGCCGCCCTTCAACATGTAGCCCGCGCCGCGAACCGTATGCAGGATCGGCTTGTCGAAGCCCTTTTCGATCTTGCCGCGCAACCGCGAGACGTGGACGTCGATGACATTGGTCTGCGGGTCGAAATGATAATCCCAGACATTTTCAAGCAGCATGGTGCGCGTCACCACCTGGCCGGCATGGCGCATCAGATATTCGAGCAAGCGGAACTCGCGCGGCTGCAGGGTGATCTCGCGCGCCGCCCGGCGCACCGAATGCGACAGCCTGTCGAGTTCAAGGTCGCCAACCCGGTAGACGGTTTCGGCTTCCTTGGCACTAGCACGGCGGTTCAACACCTCGACGCGAGCCAGAAGTTCGGAAAACGCATAGGGCTTGGTCAGATAGTCGTCGCCGCCGGCGCGCAGGCCGGTGACCCGGTCATCCACCTCGCCCAGCGCCGACAGGATCAGCACGGGCGTGGTGTTGCCCCGTGAGCGAAGACCGGCAATCACAGACAAACCGTCGCGGCGCGGCATCATCCGGTCGATGACCATCACATCATAGTCGCCGGCATCCGCAAGCGCGAAACCGGTCTCGCCGTCACCAGCGACATGAGCGGTATGACCAGCCTCGGTGAAGGCTTTCTGCAGATAATCGGCAGCCTCGCGATCGTCTTCTATGACGAGAATCTTCATGGGGCCGTTATACGCGATTTCGCTGGAAGGTTGAGTAGCCGGCATCTGCATTTTAGCCTTTGCCAAAGCGCGCCGCGATCAAGATGATCGAGGTCTCGCGCGATAAAATCTTGTTCTCTGGTTGTCTTCATCCCGAACATGCCTGCTTCGGGGCATGATCGGGCAAATCATCACATTCTCACGGCCCATGCCCGAGGCAGCGTTTTCGGGCGGCTTTCAAAATGTGCGGCAGCGGGCGATGGGAGGCCCGCTGCCGCTGGAGGAGAGCACGATGACTGACTAACGTACCCGGCTCCATGCTTTCCCATGCGGCGACTCGGGGGTGTTTGACACCGCCGCACCGGAAAAGTCGTTGTCAGCCCTTGGCGACGGGCAGCGCGACGAAACGGTTGTTGTTGTCGCGGGTGACCTGCATCAGCACCGCCTTGCGGCCGGACTTCACCGCGTCGGTCATCGCCTTGGTGACATCCTCGGTGCCATTCACTTCGTTCGAATTGACCGCGGTGATGATGTCTCCCGGCTGGATGCCGCGGTCGGCCGCGGCGCTGTCGGGATCGACATCGGTCACCACAAGGCCCTTGCCGTTTTCGGACTTGGTGACGGTGAGGCCGAGATCGGCCAGCGTATCAGGCTTTGCCGGAGCCGCGGGCTGCTGCTGCTGGTCGTTCGAGGCCTGCTTGTCGCTCGCCGGCAGCTTGCCGAGATCGACCTTGATCGCCTGGCTCTTGCCGTCGCGCCAGACGGTGACATCAACCGACTTGCCGGGCGAATAGGCGCCGATCAGGCGGGCGAGTTCCTTCGGCGAGGCAACATCCTTGCCGTCGACCTGGGTGATGACGTCGCCAGCCGTGATGCCGGCTCTCTTGCCGGGGCCATCGTCCTGGGCGCTCGACACCAACGCACCATTGTTGGACTTCAGCCCGAGCGATTCGGCGATGTCGGAGGTGACCGGCTGGATTTCGACGCCGAGCCAGCCGCGCTGCACCGCGCCGCTCTTCATCAGGTCCTCGACAACCTGCTTGGCGGTCGAGGCAGGGATGTCGAAGGCGATGCCGACACTGCCGCCCGAGGGCGAGAAGATCGCCGTGTTGATGCCTACGACCTGGCCATTGAGGTTGAAGGTCGGGCCACCCGAATTGCCGCGGTTGACCGAGGCGTCGATCTGCAGGAAATCGTCGTAGGGGCCGGCGCCGATATCACGGCCGCGCGCCGACACGATGCCGGCGGTGACGGTGCCGCCGAGGCCGAACGGATTGCCGACGGCAACGACCCAGTCGCCGACGCGGACCTTGGAATCATCGGCGAAGTCGACATAGGTGAACTTGCCACCGCCTTCGACCTTGAGGACGGCGAGATCGGTGCGCGGGTCGGTGCCGACCAGCTTGGCGTCGAGTTCCTTGCCGTCATTGGTCACCACGGTGAAGGCGGTGCCTTCTTCGACGACGTGGTTGTTGGTGACGAGGTAGCCGTCCTCGGAAATGAAGAAGCCGGAGCCCTGCGCCACCGGGCGCGGCTGGTCATTGCCGCGGTCGCGGTGACCGAAGCGGCGATGGCCTTCGTCATCCTGGCCGCCCTGGTCGCCAAAGCCGCGGAATTCCTTGAAGAAGCGGCGCAGTTGCGGATTGTTGGGCAGATTGTCGAAGCCGTCCTGGCCATCGGAGCCATCATCGGCGGTCGGCTGGATCTTGGCCTTCACCTTGACGCTGACCACGGCGGGCGAAACGCGCTCGACGACATCGGCGAAACCCTGCACCTGCGGCGCCTCGACGCGTACGGCATCGGCCAGAACGGGGCTGGTTCCGCTGGTCAGCGCGCCAACGCCGATCACGCCGGCAACGGCGACGGAAGCGGCGGCAGCCAGGAGACGCTTGCGGGTGCGGGAATATGAATTGGGGGCAATATTCATGGGGTCTCGTATCCTCTTTCAAAGGGACGCGCCTTGATCGGCATCCTCAGGCAAGGAGAATTAGAGCGACGCACATTACCGCGCCATTTCCGACACATGAAACTTTGGTAATGTTGGCGGCGACGGCAGCCGTCAGTCGCGGTGCAGGATAGCGTCCAATGCCGCCTGCTCGTCGGCCGACAGGGTCTTTGTTGCCAGGGTCCGGCGCGAGCGCGCGGTCAGCACGATGAACACGCCTCCGACCAGCAGCAACAGCACAGGCGTGCCCCAAAGCAGCGCGTTGCGCAGGTCGAAGCGCGGCCTCAGCAGCACGAATTCGCCGTAGCGCGAAACCACATAGTCCATGACCTGCTGGTCGGTATCGCCGGCGACGAGGCGCTGGCGCACCAGGATGCGCAGGTCGCGGGCAAGGTCGGCGTCGGATTCGTCGATCGACTGGTTCTGGCAGACCATGCAGCGCAGGCCTTCCGACAGCGCCCGCGCCCGCGCCTCGAGCGCCGGATCGGCCAGCATCTCGTCAGGCTTCACCGCCAGTGCCGTGCCGGCAAAGCCGAGCGCCAGCATCAGGACGAGCAACGCGGCGGAGAACCTGGCCTTCATGGCAGGACCGCGGGCGCCTCTGCGCTCGCCTGCTTGCGCCGACGCGACGGCGCGCCGACACGCAGACGCCTGTCCATCAGCGACATGGCCGCACCCGCCATCATCACCAGACCGCCGCCCCAGATCAGTGTCACCAGCGGTTTCCACCACAAGCGCACCACGACCGAGCCGTCCTTGGCTTCGTCGCCAAGCGAGATGTAGAGTTGGGAAAGACCAAGGGTCTTGATGCCGGACTCCGTCGTCGTCGTCTGCCGCACTGGATAGAAACGCTTGGCGGAACTGATTTCGCCGACAGGACTGCCGCTGACACCGATCAGCTCGAAGCGGCCACGGTCCTCGCTGTAGTTTGGCCCCTGCGCCGGATAGAGCCCGACGAAACGCAGCGTATGGCCAGACAATTCCACCGTCTCGCCGGCGCGCATGGTGAGGATCTTCTCGGTACCGAAAGAGAGCGTGGCGACGATGCCGAGCAAGGTCAGGCCAAGGCCGAGATGGGCCAGGGCCGTGCCGAAGACCGAGCGCGGCAGTCCGGCGAAGCGCCTGAGCATGACGGAAGGCGCGACCGATCCGACGCCGGACTTGACGGCAAGGTCGGTCAGCGCACCGGCGACCAGCCAGACAGCCAGGCCGATACCGAGGGCCGCGAACACCGACGCGCCGTCGATAAACAGGCCGGTGACAAGCATTGCCGCCAGCGCCGTGGCAAAGGCCGCCATCAGGCGCTGCGACGCGGCGATGACGTCGCCGCGCTTCCAGGCCAGCAGCGGGCCGAACGGCACGAGGACCAGAAGCGGCAGCATCAACGGGCCGAAGGTCAGGTCGAAGAACGGCGCCCCGACCGAGATCTTGTCGCCGGTGAGCGCCTCCAGCGCCAGCGGATAGAGCGTGCCGACGAGCACCGTGGCGGTCGCCGTGGTCAGGAACAGATTGTTGAGAACGAGCGCACCTTCGCGCGAGATTGGATGGAACAGGCCGCCGGCCGTCAGTCGCGAGGCGCGCAGCGCAAACAGCGCCAGCGAGCCGCCGATGAACAGCGTCAGGATGCACAGGATGAAGACGCCCCGCGCCGGGTCGGTGGCGAAGGCATGCACCGAGGTGAGCACGCCCGAGCGGACCAGGAAGGTGCCGAGCAGCGACAGCGAAAAGGTGAGGATGGCGAGCAGCAGCGTCCAGATCTTCAGCGCCGAGCGCTTTTCCATGACGATCGCCGAATGCAGCAGCGCGGTGCCCGCCAGCCACGGCATGAAGGAGGCGTTCTCGACCGGATCCCAGAACCAGAAGCCACCCCAGCCGAGTTCGTAATAGGCCCAGTACGACCCCATGGCGATGCCGCCAGTCAGAAACATCCAGGCGACCAGCGTCCATGGCCGCACCCAGCGCGCCCAGGAGGCGTCGATGCGCCCCTCGATAAGGGCGGCGACCGAGAAGGAAAAACAGATCGAGAAGCCGACATAGCCGAGATAGAGCAGCGGCGGATGAATGGCGAGGCCGAGATCCTGCAGGACCGGATTGAGGTCGCGGCCCTCGATCGGCGCCGGGTTGAGCCGGATGAAAGGATTGGACGTCGCCAGGATGAACAGAAAGAAGGCAGCGCCGATGGCGCCCTGCACGGCCAGCACATTGGCGCGCAGGGTCGCCGGCAGATTGGAGCCGAAAGCGGCGACAAGCGCGCCAAAGAAGGTCAGGATCAGCACCCAGAGCAGCATCGAGCCTTCGTGATTGCCCCAGGTTCCGGTGATCTTGTAGATCATCGGCTGCAGCGAATGCGAGTTTTCCCAGACGCTCGCCACGGAGAAATCGGAGTTCGCATAGGCGCTCGCCAAAGCGACAAAGGACAGCGCCGTCAAGGCGAAACCAGTCACGGCGACAGGACCGCCGACAGCCATCAGGCGCTGGTTGTCGAGGCGCGCGCCGAACAGCGGCACGATCGTCTGCACCAGCGAAAGCGCGAACGCCAGGACTAGGGCGAAATGTCCAGTTTCAACCATGCCCCTCACTCACTTTTGCTCTCCTGCCAGACACCTTTGGCCTTCAGCCCGTCGGCCACTTCCTTGGGCATGTAGCGCTCATCATGCTTGGCAAGCACGCTGTCGGCAACAAAGACGCCGTCCGGACCGAAACTGCCTTCGGTGATGACGCCCTGCTCCTCGCGAAAGAGGTCGGGCAGGATGCCGGTGTAGGTGACCTTGACCGATTTGTGCGTGTCGGTGACCGAAAAGGCGACCGTCGCGCCCTGCCCGCGCTGGATGGTGCCTTTCTCGACCAAACCGCCGAGCCTGATGCGCTGGCCGGGCTGGACACTCGCCGTGGTGAGGTCGGCCGGCATGTAGAAATAGGAAGCCTTCTGGCCAAGCGCGTAGAAGGTCAGCCCGGTGGCGGCACCCAGGAAGGCCAATCCGCCCACGATGACCGACAATCGCTTCTGCTTGCGTGTCATGACACGTTTACTCCGTCGCCGTCAGGCCGAGCGAGGCGGCAAGGGCGGTGAATTTCTTGGCTTCGTCGCTGCCCGGGCCAAAGACGGCAATGGCGCGACCGAGCGCCTCGCGCGCCTGATCGGCCTTGCCCAGCACGACATAGGAACGAACGAGCCGCATCCATCCTTCCGCGTCGCGCGGATTTTGCCGCAGTTTTTCGTCGAGAGCCGCGACCATGGTGTTGATCATGGCTTCGCGATCCTGCGGCGACATGGAGGATGCGGCGTCGATATCCGCGGCATCGGGGCCCTTCGCGGCCGCACCGGAAGCGACTTCGGGATTGGCGGATTTGGCCAGTGCCTGCTCGACGGCGCTGCGCCATGGCGAATCCGGCGGCAAAGTGCCCAGCATCGCCTGCCAGGCCGTGGTCGCGTCCTTGTTGCGTCCCTCCTGCGCCAAGGCCATGGCCAGGTAGAAGCTGGCTTTTGCGTTGGCGGGATCGAGCTTCAGCGCCGCCTCGAAGGCATCCTGCGCATCGGCGGAGACAATGCCGCCCGCCGCACCGGCAATCGCCTCGCCGAGGCCGGCCTGGCGAACAGCGCTGTCGCCGTCGAGGCGGATGGCATTGCGGTACGCGGCGACCGCGTCGGAGAAGCGCTGCATGCGCAGATAGACCGGGGCCAGCACGTCCCATCCCCTGCCGTCGGACGGGTTGGCGGCAAGATGAGCCTCGGCCCGTGCAACCAATTCGTCGACCGAACTGTCGGCCGGGTTCTTGGCCAGCCGTTGGCTGAGCGGCTGCGCCGGCAAGTCAGGCGAGCCAATCTGGCTGTAAACACCCCAGCTGACCAACGGCACCGCCAGCACGGCCACGGTCGCGACAAGCCGCGCTGTGACCGACGCCTGCCGCGCCGATGCCTTGCCGGCCGTATCGGCATTGTCGAGGCGCAGGATGCGGCGCGCGATTTCAGCGCGCGCCTCGGCTGCTTCGGCCGGCTGGATCAAGCCGCGCCCGGCGTCGCGGTCAAGCTCGGACAACTGGTCGCGATAGACTTCCAGATCGTGATCGCCACTCGATGACGCGCCCTTGGCTCCCGCGGCCAGCGGCAGCAGCACCGCCAGGCTCGCGCCGAGCGTCAGTATCGCGGCTATGACCCAGAACAGCATGGTTCTTCCAATAACGACAGAGCCCTGCCCTGCCAACACAGGCATCCTGCGACGCTTTGACGGTCAGCGCGCCTGACGTCCTTGATCGACATCAACCGGCCGGATTCCAATCGAAGCCGGTTCGGTCTTTGTTTGTGCATGTCGTTGTCCCAAAACCGCTGCGCAGTTTGGGCGACATGCGAGCTGTCAGGTCAGCGGCGTCCAGCTGCCATCGGCATTGCGGCAAGCGGTTCCGCGCGCCGTCACCCCGGCGCCGCCGGTGAACACCGTCTGCGTGTACTGGCGGCAGTCCTGCGAACCGACGCGATAAGGCTGGGCCGGAACCACCTCGCCATAGTGCGAAGCCTGATCGCCCTTCCACGCCACCTTCTGACCGCTCGTCGTATATTCGAGCGCCTTGTATTCAGCCTCGAGCGCGCTGTGCTTCTCGGCGTCGCTGAGGCCATTGCCGATCGAGCCGCCGACGAGGCCGCCGTCCATTGCCGAAATGATCGACTTGGTGACCTTACCGCTTGTCGGAGGCGTCGAGGCGGGTGTCGGCGTCACGGTGGGACCTTTGCCGCTCAAGGTGGTGCAGCCGGAGACGGCCAGCAATGCGGAAACGAGCGCGACGCGAATCTTCATGCCAACAACCGGTTTTCTTGAGTTGGAGCCTGCCATGGATGCGCCGGGGGCCGCGTCATCGGAGAAGTAGGCGTGGCCATAGTATTGATATTTGTCGGAAATTTGGCCGCTGCCGGCAAGTTCGAGAGCAATCGGCGTTGCTCCGGGATCAATCCATATGCCGCCATAACAAACGCCTTCCATCGCTGTCGGTTGGTCCGGGGAAGCGTCACTGAAGGCTCCGCAAGCGCACCACTGCCTTCAATCCACCCAGGCCGGACCGTTCGAGCGCGAGAACGCCTCCATACTCGTTGACGAGGTCGGCGACAATGGCAAGTCCCAGACCTGTTCCCGGTTTTGTCTCGTCCAGGCGCCTTCCACGCTTCAGCGCGTCGCGCGCCTTGTCCTCGGGAATGCCGGGACCGTCGTCGTCGATGCTGATCTCGAAAAGATTGTCGTCCTTGCCGGCCAGGGGGGCCACCGAGACCGAGACCGCGCTTTTTGCCCATTTCATCGCATTTTCGAGAAGATTGCCGAGCAGTTCCTCGAGGTCCTCGCGCTCTCCGGCAAAGACGATCTCGGTGGCCGGCAGGGACAGCGACAGGCTGGTCTGCGGATTGAGCTTCTGCAGGACCCGCACCATGCGCTGCACCAGCGGCGCCACCGGCGTACGGTAGACGACGCTGTCGCGCTGCGCCGCGACGCGGGCGCGCTGCAAATAATGGTCGACCTGCTTCTGCATCGAGGCGGCCTGCTCGGCGATCAATTGTCCCTTGGCGCCGCCAAGCGCCCTGCCTTCGTTGAGCAGCACCGCAAGCGGCGTCTTCAGCGAATGGGCGAGATTGCCGACCTGGGTCCGCGAGCGCTCGACGATGCGTTTGTTGTTTTCGATCAAGGCGTTGGTTTCGTTGGCTAATGGCTCGATCTCGGCAGGAAAGCGGCCGTCGAGCCGCTGCGCGGTGCCTTCGCGCACCATGGCAAGGGCGTTGCGCACCCGGCGCAGCGGCTGCAGTCCGAGCAGGATGGCAATGGCGTTGATGGCGATCATGCCGACGCCGAACAGGCTCAGATAAGTCAGCAGGCGGCGCTGGAAGGTGGCGATTTCCTGTTCGAGTTCGCTCTGGTTGCCCATCACCCGAAAACGCGCGGCGCGGTTCTTGGCATCGAGCACGAATTCGCTCTCGAACACTTCGAGCTGCTCGCCGTCTATGCCTTCGGCCGAATAGCTGCGCTGGAAGCTGGCATTGAAGGGCACCTCGGCGACGCTTGGCGACGGAATTTTGCTCGTCATCGACGACGAATGAAGGTCACCATGCACGCCCTCCGAGGCAGGCTCGACCGACCAGTACCAACCGGAATTCGGCTCGGAGAAGCGGAGGTCGCCAAGGTCCGGGGCGCCGGTAAGCGCACCCGTGTCGGAAATGCCAACGGACCCGATCAGGTTGAACAGATGCGCTGAAAGCAGGCTGTCGAAGCCGCGCTCGCTGGCCTGGCGGTAGAGCGTGGTGATCAGGGTGAAAATGACGACAAGGGTCAGGATCGCCCACACAGTGGAAAAGGCGATCACGCGGAACGTCAGCGAACGCGGCCACAAACGCAGCGAAAGCGGCGCCCTTGCGGTTGGTTTGAGCGGTTCCGAGTTACGCCTCCGGCTCGCGCATGCGGTAGCCCATGCCACGCACGGTTTCGATCATGTCGATGCCCATCTTCTTGCGCAGCCGCCCGACAAAGACCTCGATGGTGTTGGAATCGCGGTCGAAATCCTGGTCGTAGAGATGCTCGACCAGTTCGGTGCGCGAGACCACCTCGCCCATATGGTGCATCAGATAGGCAAGCAGGCGGAATTCGTGTGACGTCAGCTTCAGCGGCACGCCGTCGACATCGGCCTTCGAGGCCTTGGTGTCGAGGCGCAGCGGCCCGCAGGTGAGTTCCGACGAGGCATGGCCGGCGGCGCGGCGGATCAGCGCCCTGAGCCGCGCCAGCACTTCCTCGATGTGGAACGGCTTGGTGACATAGTCGTCGGCGCCGGCATCGATGCCGGAGACCTTGTCGCTCCAGCGGTCGCGCGCCGTCAGGATCAGCACCGGCATCTTGCGGCCACCGCGGCGCCAGCGCTCGACCACGCTGATGCCGTCCATCTGCGGCAGGCCGATATCGAGCACGACGGCGTCGTAGGGTTCGGTGTCGCCGAGGAAATGGCCTTCCTCGCCGTCGAAGGCACGGTCGACGACATAACCGGCGTCGACCAGCGCGTCCGCTATCTGCCGGTTGAGATCCTTGTCATCCTCGACGACGAGTACGCGCATGCGGAGATCGATACCTTTTGAAGGACTTGTTCAGATATAGGCCGATTCCGGCAGCCTGGGAAACGGTGGGTCAGTTCTGCGGAACGACGATTTCGGAACGGCGCGGACGCTGCCCGTCCTTGCCAGGCACCAGCACGACGATGACACAGACCGGCTGGCCACCGCGTGTCGACTGCGAGGCCTTGGCCAACGTCCCGCCATTCTGCTCGGCCACCTGCTGGCCGATCGCGTAGCAGTCGGATGCGGCCAGGACGATCGGGCTGGACTGTTCGGGCGCGATCACCGACATCGCCGTCGCCTGCGACGCAAACAGCCCGGCGGCACAGAGCGCCAGGGTCGCGGTTCGAAAGTGGGAGCGAAGCGTTTTCATGGTCCGCGTTGTAACGCATCGGTGCTGAACGTGAAATGAACGGTGATCGATGCGAAAACCATGCCCGCTACACCCCATGAACGCGAAACGACCGACCGTGATTTCGACGCCCCGACGCGACGAAATCCCGCAGACGCCAGTCTAGACTCCGTTTCGGCCGGATTGGAAGCGTGTCAGGCATTATCCTGCGTCAGCGCGCGAAACCGCAGCAGCCCGTGATGCACGAGGAGTTCCTCGTCGTACCGGGCCTCGGTGAATTCAAGCGACAGCCGCGTCTTGCCGCGCCGGCCGACCACCAGTGCGGCGTTGGCAAGGCGGGCCTTGATGGCGGCCATGATGGCAAGGGTTTCGTCGTCACCATGGGCTTTCGACCAGACATGCAGCGTAATCAACTGATCGTCGTCGTTCTCGGCGCCGGTGTCCCAGTCGAAGGCGGTGGTCTGACCAAAAGTCACGTAGGGAAAAGCGGCATTTTCCGTCGCCCGTTCGAGCAGCCCGGCGCCACCAAGCAGCGCAGACAGTGCCTTATCGCTTTTGAGCCTTAGAAAAAGTGCCTGCAGCAAATCGCCGGGCGCGGTCATTTATCGTCCCCCTCGCCTGTCATGCCTTGTGCAAGCGTTTCGTCATACTGGCAAATTCACGCGAGGCGTACCCGCTCGTCAAGCCTGCGCCATATCGCACGATTCGCCCCGGCGCGATGATGAACGCCGATGATCTCGAAAATAAGACTTTGATTTCCGCAATCTCTGTCAGTATCGAGCTCGGCCGCCCGACATATCGAAAACAGCGCCGGTGTTGAACACACAGGCATCCGAGCAAAGCCACACCACGAGCGCCGCTACCTCGTTCGGATCGCCGAGCCGCTTCAGCGGACTTGCCGATATCATCGCATCGACGGTCTCATTGCCGAGGTTCCGGATAAGGCGCGTATCGATCGGACCCGGGGCGATGCAGTTCACGCGAATATCGGTATCGCTGACCTCTCGCGACAGTGCTTTGGTAAAAGCGATGACACCGGCACTGGCCGCGGAATAGGCCGCAAGGCTCGGCAGTCCCTCTTTCCCGGCAAGGGATCCCATGTTGACGATACGACCCTTGCCCGCTTGTCGCATAAGCGGGAGCACGCAATGCGTTACCTCGAACGTACCAAGAAGGTTGACCTGCAGGATTCTCTGCCATTCCGCCGGTTCGAATTCCTCGAACGGCTTATAGCCACCCAGCCACCCCGCATTGTTGACGAGAATGTCGACCCCGACTTCACCCATGATGGTCAGCGCTTGGATGATGCTCTCGCGTTTCGTCACGTCCACTGAAAGAGAGCGTGTGCCTTCAAGCTCGACGGGCTCAATATCCCAGATCCAGACGTCCGCTCCACTCAAAGTGAGCTTGTGGGCTATCGCTCGGCCGATACCACGGGCGCCGCCTGTGACGATTGCTGTTCGGCCCGCAAAATCATACGTCACCGACATCATCACCTCCCATGAAACGCCAGTGCTTTGTATTTTTAGCGCCGCATCGTGAATGAAGTCGAGGAGACGAGCCAGGCTCGGCTGCGCCTCAGTGCGGTTTGTCTAGTGCCCTGCACTCTGCCTGGTCATCACACTGCGCACCGCCAGCACCAGCACCGTGATGATGATCAGGATCACCGAGAGGGCGGCGATCGCCGGGTCGATATTGTCGCGCAGGCCCATCCACATCAGGCGGGGCAGCGTGATGGCGTTGACCGAGGTGATGAACAGGGTGACGCCGATTTCTTCCCATGACAGCACGAAGGACAAAAGCGCTGCTGTGATGATGCCGAACTTGATGTTGGGCATGATGATGCGGGTGGCGCGCTCCCAGACAGTTGCGCCAAGGCCGCGCGCGGCAAGGTCGATGCGGCGGTCGAGCTGGCTGAGCGAGACCAGGATCAGCACCGTGGCGAAAGGCACCGTCATGACCGAATGGGCCATGGCGACGCCGAGCCAGGTGTCGTAGCCGAAGAACGAGCTGAAGCCGGAGATCGAGGTCAGCAGGAAGTAAAGCGTGATCGCCGAGACCACCGGCGGCACAACCATCGGCAACAGCACGAAACCGACCAGTGCTGCGGTAAAGCGCGGTTGGAACATCCAGACACCGAGGCTGAAGCAAAGCGCCAGCACCGTGGAAATCGCGCTGCTGACGATACCGATGCGGATCGACAACAGGATCGACTGGAGCCAGCGAGGATCCTCGATCAGCGAGCGATAGTGGCGCAGCGACAGTTCGCCTGTCGGCATCGCCAGCATGCGGCTCGGCGTCAGCGACACCGGGATGACCGCAAGCAGCGGCATCAGCAGGAACAGCGCCACAAGGGCGGCGAGGATCAGCGAGACGGGTCCGGGGCGGTAGGTCGGCATCAGATCAACTGCTTCGGTCTGACGTAGCGGAACAGCAACCCCATCAGCGCGCCGACGAACACCACCAGCACGACGCTGATCGCAGCTCCCAGCCCCCAGTCCGGGCTCTGGAAGATCCTGAGATAGATCAGTTCGGCGATCATCACGCTGCGGCCGCCGCCAAGGATCGCCGGCGTGACGAAGAAGCCGAGCGAGAAGACGAACACGATCAGCGCCGAACCGATGATGCCGGAGCGTGTCATCGGCACGAACACCGTCCAGAATGTGCGCGTGCGGCTGGAGCCAAGCCCACGCGCCGCAAGCAGCACGCGGTCGTCGAGACTGCGCATGGCGGACGCCAGCGGAAAGACCGCGAAAGGAATGAGGAAATGCGTCATGCCGACGACGACGCCGAACTCATTGCGCACCAGGGTCAGCGGTTCGGAAATGAAACCGATCGACTGCAGCCAGGTGTTGATCAGGCCGCGATTGGACAAAAGCGCCACCCAGCCGAAGGCGCGCGTCAGCACAGAGATCCAGAACGGGACCAGGATGCAGAATTCGGCGATGAGACGCTGCGCCGGGCTGCCGCGCACCCAGACGACTGTGATGGCGTAGGCGGCGGCGACCGACACAACCGTGACGATCGCCGCGATGCGCAGCGTGCGGATGAACACCGACTGCACCAGATCGTCGGTAAGCAAGGCATCATACTGGCCAAGCCCCGGCGTCGGCAGGGTAAAGCTCCACTTCACCACGCCGAGAAATGGCCAGGCATAGGCCAGGACGAGGAACAGGAGCAGCGGCGCCATCAACAGCGCCGCGCCAATCCTGTCGGAGAGAACGCCTCTCATCTCAGATCATCGCTGCCGATCAGGCGGAGATGATCTTGGTGTATTCGTCGAGCGCCGCGCCGTAGTTCTTGGCGTACCAGTCCATGTCGAGCGCGATCTGCTTCTTCATGTTTTCGGGATCGACAGGGTTGATGCGCTTCTTGTCGGCGGGGATCAGCGCGTCGGCCGCCGGATTGGCCGGACCCTGGCCGAGCTTGTCGAACATGACGAGCTGCTTTTGCGGATCCTGCGCGCTGGCGATGAACTTCATCGCCGCGTCCTTGCCGCCGGGATTGTTCTTGAGCACGGCCAGCGCACCGGGCGAGATCAGGCCCTGGTCCCAGATGAACTTGATCTTGCCGCCGGAATCCTGCTCGATCAGCGACGCGCGGGTTGACCAGACGATGGCCATCGAAGCTTCGCCGTTGAGCAGCACGCTCTGGCTCTCGGCGCCGCCACCCCAGTAGGCGACGACGTTTTCCTTGAAGGCGGCGATCTTGTCATGCGCCCGCTTGAGGTCGAGCGGGTAGAGCGAAGCCGGCGCGATGCCGTCGGCCAAAAGCGCCGCTTCCCAGCTCGACACGCCCCATTTGTAGAGCGAGCGCTTGCCGGGGAACTTCTTCACGTCGAAGAAATCGGCCATGCCGGTCGGGGCGTCCTTGCCGTATTTCTCGGAATCATAGGCGATGACGTAGGAGAAGAAATAGGTCGAGGCGGCATATTCCCAGCCGAAGCCGGGGCGCATCTTCTTCTTGTCGACAATGTTGTAGTCGATCGGCTCGAGCGCACCCTGGGCGCCGAGGGTGATTGCCGAGAACGGATCGACGTCGACCAGGTCCCAGGTCGGCGCGCCGCTCTTGAACTGCGCCGAAATGGCGCCTTCGGTCGGGCCCGAGCCGTCCATCTTGACGGTGATGCCGGTGTCCTTGGTGAAAGCCTGACCATAGGCCGCATCATAGGCGGTGATGGCGTCGCCACCCCAATTGACCAGCACCAGTTCCTTGGCCGCGGCAAAGGCTCCGGTCGAGCGCAGCAGCATCGGCGTGCCGGCAAGCACGAGGGCTGCCAGCTGCGTGAACTGGCGGCGCGAGATCTCGCCGCGTCTGGTCCTTTCGGACAGCGTCTCGATGGCGTGTTTCTTGGTGTCGTTCATGTCAGTTCCCCTTTGTTTTTCGTTGATTTCAGTCCGGAAGCCGGTGCGGCGGATCAGGCCGCGCCGGTGCTCATTGTCCTCCGTCCGGAAGGAGGAAACCCTTTTCCGCCGGCCAGGTCAGCCAGACGGAATTGCCTTTGCTCAGTGCCGCAGCGGCAACCTCGTTCGGCACCGAGACGGTCACCTTCGCGCCTTGGCGCGTGGTCAGATCGAGCTTTGTGGCGGCGCCCAGATAAGTCGAGGCAATGGCGGTCGCCGCGATGCCGTTTTCGCCGGCGGCCGCTTCGCGCGCGATCGACATATGCTCGGGCCGGATCGCCAGGATGGCGTCGCCACGGACCTTCTCGGCCTTGCAGTGCATATTGACCGCGCGGTCTTCGCAAAGGCCCGTCGAGCCATTGTCGGCAGGCTTGACCCCCTTCAGCGGCAGCATGTTGATCTCGCCAAGGAATTCGGCGACGAAGCGGTTGTCCGGCCGGTCGTAGACCTCATTCGGCGCCCCGACCTGCAGCAATTTGCCGTGGTTGAAGATGGCGACGCGGGAAGACAGCGCCAGCGCCTCGCTCTGGTCGTGGGTGACGAAGACGAAAGTGGTGCCGGTTTCCTGGTGCAGGCGCTTCATCTCGGCCTGCATCTGGCCGCGCAGGCTCTTGTCCAGCGCCGAGAACGGCTCGTCGAGCAGAAGCACCCCCGGCTCGAACACCAGTGCGCGCGCGAGCGCCACGCGTTGCTGCTGGCCACCGGAGAGCTGCGAGGGCAGTTTCTTCTCATGGCCGATCAGGCCGACGCGCTCGATCATCTCGCCGACGCGCTTCTTGATGTCTGCGGCCGATTTCTTGCGCACTTTGAGCGGGAAGGCGATGTTGGCCTCGACGCTCATATGCGGGAACAGCGCATAGCCCTGGAACACCATGCCGGCGGCGCGCTGCTCGGCCGGGCGGTCGGTGATGTCGGTGCCGTCGCTGAAAAGCTTGCCGTCTGTCGGCTGCACGAAGCCGGCCAGGATCATCAGGAAGGTGGTCTTGCCCGAACCGGAAGGGCCGAGCAGCGTCAGGAATTCGCCGCGGCCGATATTGAGCGACAGATTGTCCAACGCACGGAACGAGCCGAAGCTCTTGCCGATTCCAATTGCCTTGATCTCTGCGGCCCGGCCGGGTTGCTGCATCCTGCCTCTTCCTCAGTCCCAGGTGAAATCGTAGGCAGGCTGGCGGCTCACCGCAACCGAATAGTTTTCGCCTGATCGGCAAATTTGATTCACGTCTGGCAGTCGGGACGCGCCAAATCTCCGCATCGAGGGTCCCTTAAGAGGGACAGATCAGAGTCTGTTCTCCGACAGCTTCGCCCTGAGCCAGTCGCTGAAGGCGTTGAGCACGGGATGACCGGCCTTGGCGTGCTCGAAAACAAGGAAATAGGAGCGTGGCGAGGGCACTGACGCTTCAAACGGCTTGACCAGCCGGCCTTCGCTCAGCGCCCGGCGGCCGGTCAGCTCGTCGCCCATGGCAATTCCCTGGCCGGCGACCGCCGCCGAGAAGACGAGGTTCATGTCGGAAAAGAAGATACCGCCTTCGGTATCCGGGTTTTCCACCTTGGACAGCGCCAGCCAGCGCGCCCAGTCCTCGGTGTCGGAGAGATGCAGCAGGTTGGCGCGCAGGACGTCCGCCGGTTTGGAAAAGCCGCCGACCTTGTTGAGCAATGTCGGGCTGCAGAGCGGCGTGAAGTGGACTTCGCAGAGCAGCTCCACCACCCGGTTCGGCCAGTTGCCGACGCCGAAGGCGATGAAGGCGTCGGCGTCCGGGTTCGAGACGTCATCGAGCCGGCGCGGCGTCAGCACCGAGAGCGCCACGTCAGGGTACATCTGCTGGAACTCGCCGATATGGGTGCACAGGAACATGGAGGCGAAGCCGGGCGGACAGGAGATGGCAAAGGAGCCGCCGACGCCGGCGCCGTTCGTCTGCGCTCCCGCGTCGCCGAGCACGGTCAGCGCCTTCCTAACATCGGCTGCGTAGCGCTGGCCACGCGGCGTCAGCGCCACCCCCTTGCCGATGCGCTGCAGCAGATCGAAGCCGAGATCGCGTTCCAAAAGCCGCAGCTGGTGGCTTACCGCGCTGCGGGTAAGGTGCAGTTCGTCGGCGGCACGCCAGACGCTGCCGTGGCGGGCGAAACTGTCGAGGGCGCGCAGCGCCTGTGTGGATGGAATTCTCAAGAGGTGAACCGAATTTGCATGAACCGGGAAAACATATCACTTTTTGGCGAGCCGCTTCACTGCTTTCTTTGATGCATGGACAAACCGGTGACGACATCGGCGCAAGAGACCGCCCTTGCCTGCCTCGACGGCATCCAGCCGCTGCTGTCGGCGTGGACGCGCACCATCTTCGATTTCGGCGAGACCGCCTGGCGCGAGTATCAGTCCGCCGCGTGGTATGTGGAGCGACTGAAGCGGGAAGGCTTTGCCGTCGAGGAAGGTTCCGGCGGCATGCCGACCGCCTTCTGCGCCCACTGGACGAATGGCGCCGGGCCGACGGTCGGCCTATATGCCGAATATGACGCGGTTCCCGGCAACTGCCAGGACGCGGTCACGGTCAAGCAGCCGCGGCCCGGCCTTGGCGTCGAGGCCGGCGGCCACACCGACCCGCATTCGGGGCTCGGCATGGCAAGCCTCGGCGGCCTGCTGGCCACCAAGGCGGCGATGCAGCACCATGGCATTCCAGGCACGTTGCGCTTTACCGGCGAGCCGGCCGAAAAGGTGCGCGGCTCGAAACCTATCCATGCGGCCAAGGGTTATTATGACGGCCTTGCCGGCATGATCTCCTTCCACCCCTTCTACATGCTGCCGCTCTGCAACACCGCGCGCTGGGACACGCATTGTGGAGCAGCCTACGCCATGATCTACCGCTTTGTTTGCGACGAACCCGAAAACTGGGTTCGCGCAGGCGATGGCGCACCGATCCCGCAGGCGCATTCGGCGGTCCGCGCGCCGGGCGCCAACGACGCGCTGATGACGATGTACATGGCGTCCAAGGCGCTGCGCGATTCCATGCTGCCGCATCAGGGCGGCTGGTCGATCAGCGAGGCGATCCTGACGGCGGGCCAGGCCACGGCCGACAATCTGCCGGCAGGGCTGGCCGAGATCCAGTACATGATCCGCGTGCCGACGCTTCGGATGGCCGAGCAGGTCACCGCCGTGCTGGACCGAAATGCGGCGGCGGCCGCCGCGATCGGCGGCTGCCGTTATGAGCGCCACTGGGTATCGAAGTCGCGGCCCGGGCTGGCCAATCACGCCATGGCCGAGATCGCCTATGAAGCGCTGTCGACGGTCGGGCCGCCACGCTGGGACGAGGCCGCCAGGGCGATCGGGCGCGAAATCCAGGTCAATGCCGGTGGTACCGCGACCGAGAACCCGTTCATCGACGAGCTGGAGCGGCTGATCGCACCACAGGAGGCGGAAGCGATCCTGCGCCGCGACCTGCCGCCTTCGCAGCTGAATTCGACCTCCGACGACTACACCGACATGAGCTGGCATGCGCCGACCGCACGCTTTTACGTCGCCCGTCCGGCGCTGCGTTCGGCCAACGGCCATGCCTATCCCTCCTGGGTGATGAATGCGCTGGGCGGCATTTCAGCGACGATCGATCCGATGGTTGCCTGTGCGGCCAAAACGGTCGCGCTGGCGGCGCTGCGCATGCTCGAGGACGGAAAGGCCCGCGATGCGGCGATGGACGAGTTCGTCACCCGCACCGGCGGCGGAATTGGCGGCACAAACTGGATCGCGCCGCTCTGCGACTACGAACCGCCGATCAACTTCCGCTGGCCGGAATATGTCACCACGGCGCGCGGCCGCGACTGGTGGATCCCAAGCAAGACAGGTCCCGACCAACTCTTGAGAACAAGCCCACGAGGAGAACCGCATGACCATTCATGATCGCATCGTCGCCGAGCCGTTTTCGCTGCAGCGCCGCAATCCGGCCGGCGGCACCAAGCCGCTGACATCGTGGGGCTTCGCCAACGAAACCGACATGTTGACCGACGTGCTGCTGGGATCGCCGAATTTCCTGCGGCATCTGTCGACCAGCTCGCTGTCGCGCAAGCACCTGCGCGAGGCGCCCTGCAACATCCAGATCGCGCAGGCGCAGCATAAGGACCTGGTCGCCGCCTACGAGCATTTCGGCGTCAACATCCACTGGCACGAGCCGACGCCGGAACTGCCGATGCAGGTCTATTCCCGCGATTCCAGCGTCATGACGCCCTACGGTGCGATCATTACCGCCATGGCCAATTGGTGGCGGCGCGGCGAAAATTATGCCGCCATCCGCACCTACGAGAAGCTCGGCATCCCGATCTACGACATGGTCACGGCAGGCACATTCGAGGGCGGCGACTTCAACGTCATCGAGGACGGCGTGGTGTTGATCGGCTGCGGCGGCGCCCGCACTCAGGAAGAAGGCGCCCGCCAGGTGCAGGCCTGGTTCGAGAAGGAGGGCTGGGAAACCCGCATCGCCTTCATCGACGAATATTATGTCCATATCGACCTGATGGTGGTGCCGATCGCCGAAAAGCTCACTGCAGTGTGCCTCGCCTGCACAGAGCCCGGCATCGTCGACTGGCTGAAGGGCAAGGGCCACGAGATCATCGATGTTCCCTTCCAGGACACGATGGCGCTCGGCTGCAACTTCATGTCGCTCGGCAAGGACCGGGTGATCGCGCCGACCTCCAGCCAGACGCTGATCGGCCAGCTCAAGGCGCGCGGCTTCGAGGTCGCGGCCGTCGACATGAGCGAGATCTCCAAGACCGGCGGCGGCATCCACTGCATGGCGCAGGCCTTGAAGCGCGAAGCAGCGTAAGAGATCACTGCCCCGCCGGTTGTTATACGGCGGGGCGCGGAGACTGCCCTGGACGGGTTCTAGGCTCGATCCGATGCATCGTCCGTTTTCACAGGATGGACAACGCCCGGGATCGGTTTTACGAGTCAGCCCAACCAGCGGAGATGTTCGCGCCCCCCAATGAACAAGATCGATACCCACAACAGCAAGGGCGCCGACGAGCGCTCTACCGCAACCAGCCTGCTGCGGCTCGGCACAAGGTTGAAGCTCTCCCGGCAGACGCGTGGCCTGACCCTGAAGGCGCTCGCGGCTGCCGCCAACTGCTCTGAAAGCCTGCTTTCCAAGGTCGAGAACGGCAAGGTCTCACCCTCGCTGCCCATGCTTCACCGGCTGGTCGAGGTGCTCGGCACCAACATCGGCTGGATGTTCGAGGAAGCCGATGGCGAGGAAGGCATCGTCTTTCGCGCCGGAGCACGGCCGCTGATCGCGCTCGATCCGCTCAGGCGCGGCGAAGGCATATCGCTGGAGCGCGTCATTCCCTATTCGCCGGGCCACCTTCTGCAGTGCAATATCCATCATATCGAGGTGGGCGGTGAAAGCGCCGGCCCGATCCAGCACGCCGGCGAGGAAGTCGGCTATCTCCTGGAAGGCGCCATCGAACTGATGGTCGGTGAAAAGACGTTTCGCCTGTCCGCCGGCGATTCCTTCGTTTTCAACTCCGAACTGCCGCATTGGTACCGCAATGTCGGCGACGAACGCGCCAGCATTTTCTGGGTAAATACGCCGGCGACATTCTGATCTCGCCGGCCCCCATCTCCTTTCGGCAGCGCTAATTCAAGTCACTTGACAAGAAATCAAGTATCTTGAATTATGCGTCTGCGCCCAGCGCCAGATGAGCCCGATCAAGGGCCTTTTCCGCAAAACCAAGGGGAACCGGAATGCGTCTTACCAAGATCCTTTCAGGCTGCGCCGCAGCCATCGCCATGACCCTCGCGCTTGGCTCCGCCTCGGCCATGGCCGAAACCTATGCGCTGGTCACCATCAACCAGCAGGCCCTGTTCTTCAACCAGATCAATGACGGTGCCAAGGCCGCGGCAAAGGCCGCCGGCGTCGACCTCGTCATCTTCAACGCCAACAATGTGCCGAGCGCGCAAAACGACGCGATCGAGAACTACATCACCCAGAAGGTCGACGGCATCATTCTCGTCGCCATCGATGTCAACGGCGTGAAGCCCGCGATCACCGCGGCCAAGGCCGCCGGTATTCCAGTGATTGCCATCGATGCGCAGATCCCGAATGGCGACAATGTCGCCTTCGTCGGCGTCGACAACACCAAGGCCGGCGAGGATATCGGCAAGTTCTACGCCGAATACGTCAAGACCAAGCTGAACGGAACCGCAAAGATCGGCGTTGTCGGCGCGCTCAATTCGTTCATCCAGAACCAGCGCCTGGACGGCTTCAAGAAGGCTGTCACCGAGAGCGGCCAGAAGGTGACTTTCCTCGACACGGTCGATGGCCAGAACGTGCAGGACGTGGCGCTGTCGGCCTCCGAAAACCTGATGACGGCCAATGCCGACATGACGACGCTTTATGCGACCGGCGAGCCGGCCTTGCTCGGCGCCGTTTCGGCCGTCACCAGCCAGGGCCGTACCGGCGACGTCAAGGTGTTCGGCTGGGACCTGACCAAATCCGCGGTGCAAGGCCTCGAAGAGGGCTGGGTAATCGCCGTCGTCCAGCAGGATCCGGCCGGTGAAGGCAAGGCTGCCATCGAAGCCTTCGGCAAACTCAAGAAGGGCGAGAAGATCGATCCGATCATCAACGTTCCGATCACCATCGTAACCAAGGAAAATGTCGGCCAGTTCAAGGACATGTTCAAGTAAGATCCTCCCCAGACCGCCGGGCCGCGCATCGACTTTGTGGTCGTCGCGCAGCCCGGCGACCGATTGAACATGCCGCATGAGAACTGGAACCATGATGAGCGATGGCGAAACCTGCCGCGTCAGGATGACCGGTATTTCCAAACGATTCGGCCCGATCCAGACGCTGGATGATGTTTCGCTGAACCTGAAACCTGGCGAGGTGCTCGGCCTGGTCGGCGACAATGGCGCCGGCAAATCCACCTTGAGCAAGGTTCTGTCCGGCGCGGTCATTCCGGATTCCGGCACGATCGAGATCGATGGCAAGGCCGTGTCCTTTTCCTCGCCGGCCGATGCCCGCGCGGCACGGGTGGAGATGGTCTACCAGGACCTTTCGCTCTGCGACACGGTGGATGTGGCCGGCAATCTCTTCCTCGGCCGCGAGCCTCGCCGCCACGTGCTCGGCGTCCCCTTTCTCGACAACAGGCGCATGCATGAACAGACGCGCGAGATGCTCGACCGGCTCGGCATCGTCATCGCCGATACCAGGCTCAAGGTCGAGAACCTGTCCGGCGGCCAGCGCCAGTCGATCGCCATCGGCCGCGCCGCCTCCTTCGATCCATCGGTGCTGATCATGGACGAACCGACAGCCGCCCTCGCGGTGGCGGAAGTCGAGGCGGTGCTGGACCTCATCCGCGCCGTCAGCGCCCGCGGCGTCAGCGTCATCCTCATCACGCACCGGTTGCAAGACCTGTTCCTGGTCTGCGACCGCATCCAGGTCATGTATGAGGGCCGCAACGTCGCCGAACGCAGGATCGGCGACACCAGCATCGAGGAGGTCGTCAACCTGATCGTCGGCCGGAAATTCACCGCACGATCGGCGCGCGCCAGCCGCGACGAGGGGGTACAGCCATGAACGTCACCTCCGCCGGTGTTGGCGCCTCGCCGCCCAAACGCGCCCACATCAGCACCTGGAAGGATGTGGCGGCAGCCAATGGCAGCGTCGTTTCCATCGCGCTGTTCTTCATCGTCGTCTGCGTGGTCTTCTCGCTGGTCACCGGATCCTTCCTGACCACGCCCAATCTGCTCAACATCGTGCGCCAATCGGCGCCGCTGCTGATCGTTGCGGCGGCGATGACCTTCGTCATCACCACCGGAGGCATCGATCTTTCGGTTGGGTCCGTGCTGGCGCTGACGGCGACACTTTCGGCCGTTGCGCTGCAGGCCGGCCTGCCATGGCCGCTGGTCATTGTCGGCATGCTGGCGCTTGGCGCGGCGATCGGCGCCTTGCATGGTTTCTTCATCGCCTATGAGCGCATCCCGGCCTTCATCGTCACGCTTGCCGGGCTCTCGGTCATCCGTGGCGTGGCGCTGCTGATCACCGGCGGCTATTCGATCCCGGTCGAGCCGACGAGCTTCTTCGTCAACATCGGCAGGGCCTGGTTCCTCGGTGTGCCGGTACCCGCCTTGCTCGCCCTTGTCGTCCTGGCCATCGCCTATCTCGCCTTCAACCAGACGCCGTTCGGCCGCTATGTGACCGGCATCGGGGCCAACGCCGAGGCTGTGCGCCGCGCCGGCGTCGATACGCGCTTCATGACGCTCTTCGTCTATGTCCTATCGGGCATGGCGGCAGCGTCGGCCGGCGTCATTCTGGCCGCGCGGCTGGGCTCCGGCTCGTCCAATTCCGGCCAGGGTTTCGAGCTCGATGTCATCGCCGCCGTGGTGCTTGGCGGCACCAGTCTGTTCGGCGGGCGCGGTACGATCATCGGCACCGTGCTCGGTGCATTGACCGTCGCGGTCATCGGCAACGGCCTGATCCTGGCGCACATGTCGCCCTTCCTGACGCCGATTGTCACCGGCACTATCATCCTCGTTGCCATCTGGCTGAATTTCCGCCTGTTCAAGGGCGCGACGCGGAGCCGCTGACATGGATCATTTGTTCGACAACACGCCAAGGCAAAGGGTGCCGATCGGTGTTCGCTCCGGGACCGTGATGACCGTTACCGGCCCGGTCGCGATCGCCGACATGGGCGTGACGCTGATGCACGAGCATATCCTGCTCGATGGCTCGACATCCTGGAAATGCCCCTGCCATCCCGACGACAGGAAGATCGCCGAGCAGCCGGTCAGCATGGAGATCATCGGCGAGTTGCGGATGAACCCCTACATGAACCGCGACAATGTCTCGCTCGACGACAGCGACCTGGCGCTTTCCGAGCTCGCCAGGTACCGGGCGCTGGGCGGCCACACGGTTGTCGACGCGACCAATATCGGCATCGGCCGCGATCCGGTGAAACTGGCGCGTATTGCCCGCGCGTCCGGATTGCGCATCGTCATGGGCACAGGCTTCTACCTGCAGCACACCCATCCCGACTGGCTGAAGGCGATGGACGTCGATGCCGTCACGGAATTTCTCGTCAACGATGTCGGCGGCGGCTCGACGCAGCCCGAAATCATGGCCGGCATCATCGGCGAAGTCGGCGTCAGCAAGGATTTCACCGAAGAGGAACGCAAGTCGCTGCGGGCTTCAGCGCGCGCGGCCAGGATCACCGGCGTACCGCTGACCATCCATCTGCCCGGCTGGGAACGGCTGGCGCATGACGTGCTCGACGTGGTCGAGGCCGAAGGCGCGGATCTGAGACACACGGTCCTTTGCCATATGAATCCGAGCCACAATGATCTTGGCTATCAGACAAGCCTCGCCGCGCGTGGCGCCTTCCTGGAATACGACATGATCGGCATGGATTTCTATTATGCCGACCAGGATGCGCAATCGCCTTCCGACGAGCAGAATGCGCAGGCGATCCGTTCGTTGATCGACATGGGGCTGGTCGACAGGATCCTGCTGTCGCAGGACGTCTTCCTGAAGATCATGCTGACGCGCTTCGGCGGCTTCGGCTACGGCTTCATCCTCAAGCATTTCGTGCCAAGGCTGAAACGCCACGGTGTCGAGCAATCGGCAATCGACCGCATGCTCATCGACAACCCAAAGACCGTGTTCGCCGCGAGCCTCTGAGCTGCCGGCCACAGCAAAAAACAGGGAGTATACATGTCCAGGAAGAAAGTTCTTCTCGCCGGCGAGTCCTGGGTCTCGACCGCGACCCACATCAAGGGCTTCGACCAGTTCCCGACCGTGACCTATCACACCGGCGCCGATGAATTGCTGGCGGCGCTGAAGGATGGTCCGTTCGACGTCACCTTCATGCCGGCGCACGAAGCGCAGCGGAATTTTCCCCAGACCATGGAGACGCTTTCGGCCTATGACGCCGTGGTGCTTTCCGACCTTGGCGCCAATACGCTGTTGCTTCACCCCGACACCTGGGTCCACTCCAAGCCGACGCCGAACCGGCTGCGGTTGCTGCGCGACTATGTCGGCAATGGCGGCGGCCTCCTGATGTTCGGCGGCTATTACAGCTTCCAGGGCATCAACGGCGGCGCACGCTACCACAAGACGCCGGTCGAGGACGTCCTGCCGGTGACTTGCCTGCCGGTGGACGATCGCGTCGAGGTGCCCGAGGGCTATGCGCCGGTCGTTGTCGGCCCTCAAAGCCATCCGATCCTGAAGGGCCTGGGCAAGGATTGGCCGATCCTGCTCGGCTTCAACGAGGTCACTGTCAAGGAGGGCGCCGAAATCCTTGCCACCGTGTCTTCCGACTACCGTTCCATGCCCCTGCTGGTGACCGGCAAATATGGCAAGGGCCGCACCGTCGCCTGGACATCGGATGTCGGGCCGCACTGGCTGCCGCCGGGCTTCATCGCCTGGAATGGCTACAAGACGCTGTTCGAACAGATGCTGGGCTGGGCGACAGCCAGGGATTAGCCCATGCGCGTCCACGTCGTCGGCAATGTCTGCGTCGATACGACGTTTCAGCTGGGCCGCTTTCCGCGGCCTGGCGAGACGCTGAACGCGTCCAGTCATGTTGACGGACTTGGCGGCAAAGGGGCGAACCAGGCAGTGGCCGCCGCCCGCACCGGAGCCGATGTCCGTTTCCATGCGGCGATCGGCGACGATGCCGCCGGCCTTTGGATACGGGAACAGCTGAGCCGCGACCTCGACGCCAGCCATCTGACAATGCTGGCGCTGCCCAGCGACCGGTCGACGATCATCGTCGATGAGCGGGGCGAAAACCTCATCGTCACCGGCGCCAGCTGCGCCGCCGCCTTCGATCCGCTGGCCGACAGCGGTTTCGCGACGTCGATCGAACGCGGCGACATCGCGGTGATGCAAGGCAATCTTCTTCCCGATATAACGACAGCCTGCCTGCAAGCGGCGCGCAGCGCGGGCGCCATGACAATCCTCAATCCGAGTCCGCTTGCGGTCGGTTCGACACCGTGCCTGGGTGCCGTCAGCCTCGCTGTCGTCAACGCAGGCGAAGCAGAGCAACTGACCGGAACCGGCGATGCAGCCGCGGCGGCCCGCGAATTGATCCGTCAAGGCGCCGACAGCGCGATCGTGACACTTGGCGCGGCCGGCTGCCTGGTTGCCGACCGTGAAGGACGGATCGACCGGTTCGCGGCGCCCAAGGTGGACGTGGTGGACACCAGCGGCGCGGGCGATGTCTTTTGCGGCTGCCTCTCAGGCTGCCTTGCGGCCGGGATCGGCCTCGCCGCGGCAGCGCGGATCGCGGTACGAGCCGCGGCCATTTCGGTCGGTCGCCCCGGCACGCTCGGCTCCTGCCCCGACAGGCAAGAGATGAAGATACTCATGGAAACGACGGAAGCGGAAACCGCATGACAAAATCCCCCAACTCCATCGGCTCCAAGCAGGTCGCCGATGACGCGCTGCAATCGATCTTCGGTCGAAAGAAAGTGGTGATCGGCGTCGTGCATCTGGCGCCCCTGCCGGGCGCGCCGCGCTACGATGGCGAGGCGGTCGAGGCCATCTACCAGCGCGGCCTCGACGATGCCAAAGCCTATCTCGATGGCGGTTGCGACGGCGTGATCGTCGAGAACCATGGCGACGTGCCCTTCGCCAAGCCGGACGATATCGGCCCCGAGACCTCCGCTTACATGTCCGTCGTCTCCGACCGCATCCGCAGGGAACTCGGCCGGCCGATCGGCATCAATGTGCTCGCCAATGCCTCCATCCCCGCGCTGTCGATCGCCAGCGCCTCGGGTGCCTCCTTCGTGCGCGTCAATCAGTGGGCGAATGCCTATGTCGCCAATGAGGGCTTTATCGAAGGCGAGGCTGCGCGCGCCATGCGCTTCCGTGCCAGGCTTCGCGCCAACGGCATCCGCATCTTCGCCGATGCGCATGTCAAGCATGGCGCCCATGCGATCGTCGGCGACCGGCCGGTCGAGGAACAGGTCAAGGACCTGGTGTTCTTCGATGCCGATGCGGTGATCGCCACCGGCCAGCGCACGGGCCACGCCGCCGACCTCGGCTACATCAGGATGATCAAGGACGCGGCCGGGCTGCCGACGCTTGTCGGCAGCGGCGTGACGCCCGAAAATGCCAACGACATTCTCGACATTGTCGACGGCGTCATCGTCGCCAGCTCGCTGAAACATGATGGCGTCTGGTGGAACCAAGTCGATCCGCTGCGGGTGAAGGCCTTCATCAGCGGCCTCAAGCGATGAGTTTGACGCCTCGGATTGACGGCGACAGACTGCTCGGGCGGCTTGACGCTTTCGCCAGGATCGGGGCGACACCAGCCGGCGGTGTCAACCGGCAGGCGTTCAGCGTCGAGGATCGCAGGGCCCGGCGCCTCCTGGCTGACCTGGCCCTGGAGCGTGGCTTCACGGTCTTTCAGGACGATATCGCGAACCTCTTCATTCGCCGCGAGGGTACGGATGCCACGCTGCCACCGCTCCTGATCGGCAGCCATCTCGACAGCCAGCCGACAGGTGGGCGCTTCGACGGTGCGCTCGGCACGCTTTCCGCCTTCGAGGTGCTCGAGGCGCTGGAGGACGCACGGGCTGAAACCCGAATGCCGGTCGAGGTCGTCGCCTGGGCCAATGAAGAAGGCAGCCGCTTCGCGCCGGGCGTCATGGGCTCCATGGCCTTCACCGGTGCGGATACCGCCGCGTGGAAATCCATTGTCGGCGCCGACGGTGCACTCCTCGCAGTTGAGTTGGAGGCGACGATCACCGCCTTGCCGGAGGCTGCCCTTCGTCCAACCGGCATGCCGATATCAGGCTATCTCGAGCTGCATATCGAACAGGGCCCATCACTGGAAAAGGAGCAGTTGCCGATCGGTGTCGTGACCGCCGTCCAGGGTACGCGCTGGCTGGAAGTCTCCATCCAGGGCACTGCCGGTCATGCGGGCACGACAGACCTTGCCTACCGCAGGGATCCGATGGTCGCCGCGATTGCCGCGATACACAGGCTGCAAACGACAATCATGCCGCTCGACAGCAGCGCGCGGCTGACGGTGGGCCGGATCGCCGCCAGGCCGGGATCGATCAACGCCATACCGCAATCGGTGGCCTTCACCGTCGATATCAGGCATCCGCGGGCAGAGCAGCTCAATGTCATAGAAGCCGAGGTCCGCCAGGTCTGCGCGGCGGAAGCAGAGGCCCAGCATTGCACGGCAGTGATCAAGCGATCGTTCGATATGCCCGGGGCGGCCTTCTCGCCGGATATGGTCAACACCGTCGAGGAGGCCGCCAGTTCCCTGCAGCTTCAGTACAAGCAGATGATATCGGGCGCTTTCCATGATGCGCTGTTCCTCGCCCGCGTCGCGCCTGCCGCAATGATATTCGTGCCGTGCCGTGACGGGCTTAGCCACAACGAGGCGGAGTATGTGGAACCTGGCGACGCAGTGATCGGCGCGCACGTCCTGCTACGGACGGCCATCATGGCCGCCTCGCCGCGATGACCATTCATAGCACCCGTCTATGACAGGCTGATCGCAGTCAGTCGACGAAGCGCGGTTTCGAGGTGGCGCCAATCATGGCTGCCCCTGCCCTCTCGTCGACAAACCTTGCAGCTGTGTCCTCGCAGCCCTTGTGGCACCCACAAAATGGATGAATAGTCGGGACAGGGCGCTGCCCTGAAATTGCCGGCTTGCGGTTTTCAGGTCACGCCACAGCCGAGCCGGGTTTTTGAATGGTCAGCCCTGAACCGCGCAAGAGAAGAGGTCCGATCGCGTCGCGCCTTCTGGCGCTGGACGCCTGGATCGATTCCTCGCTCTACGAGATCGGGTTCAAGGCCCGGCAGTTCTGGGAAGCGGCGACGATCTTCTCGCGGCGCTTCCGTCTCAAGGGCTGGCGGCGCGGCATCATCGAGATCTTGAGTGAGGGTTTCACGCTCGGCGCCGGCGGCGTGGTGGTGATGCTGGCGCTGGCCATTCCGGCGTTCCAGGACACGGCCGGCGACTGGCGCGCCCAAGGCGACTTCGCCGTCACCTTCCTCGACCGCTATGGCAACGAGATCGGCCAGCGCGGCATCATCCAGCGCGATTCCGTGCCGGTCGACGAGATGCCGGACCATGTCATCAAGGCGGTGCTGGCCACCGAGGACCGGCGCTTCTTCGACCACTACGGCATCGACGTACTCGGCCTGTCACGCGCGATCTTCGAGAATGTGCGGGCGAATTCGGTCGTCCAGGGTGGCTCAAGTATCACCCAGCAGCTGGCCAAGAACCTGTTCCTGACCAATGAGCGCACCTTCGAGCGCAAGATCAAGGAAGCCTTCCTGTCGCTGTGGCTCGAAGCCAATCTGTCGAAAAAGGAAATCCTGCAGCTCTATCTCGACCGCGCCTATATGGGCGGCGGCACGTTCGGCATCGAGGCGGCGGCGGACTTCTATTTCGGCAAGAGCGTCAAGGATCTTAATCTCGCCGAGGCGGCGATGCTGGCCGGCCTGTTCAAGGCGCCGACCAAATACGCGCCACACATCAACCTGCCGGCGGCGCGCGCACGCGCCAATGTGGTGCTGTCGAACCTCGTCGATTCCGGCTTCATGACCGAAGGCCAGGTGCTGCAGGCAAGGCTGCATCCGGCCGACGTCGTCGACCGCGGCGAACAGAAAAGCCCCGACTATTTCCTCGACTGGGCCTTCGACGAGGTCAAGAAGATCGCCAAGCCCGGCCAGCATTCGCTGGTTGCCCACACCACCTTCGACGCCAACATCCAGAAGGCCGCGGAAGAGTCCGTCGAGTTCCACCTGCGCCAGTTCGGCAAGGAGTACAACGTCACCGAAGGTGCCGTGGTGGTCATCGAGACCAATGGCGCGGTCCGCGCCATCGTCGGCGGCCGCGACTACGGCGCCAGCCAGTTCAACCGCGCCACCAAGGCGCTGCGTCAGACCGGCTCGTCCTTCAAACCCTATGTCTACGCCACGGCGATGGAACACGGCTTTACGCCCAATTCGATCATTTCAGGCGGGCCAATCAGCTGGGGCAACTGGTCACCGCACAATTACAGCGGCGAATCGGCCGGCAACATCACGCTGATCATGGCGATGGCCAAGTCGATCAACACCGTACCGGTGCGGCTGGCCAAGGACCATCTCGGCATCGCGCCGATCAAGGCGATGGCCGAGGCGATGGGCGTGGAATCGCCGCTCGAGGCGCACAAGACGATGGTGCTCGGCACTTCGGGCATGACCGTGATGGACCAGGCGACGGGCTACAGCGTGTTCGCCCAGAACGGCTTCGTCGGTTCCAGGCATGGCATCACCCAGCTTGTCACCCGCACCGGCGACGTGGTGTATGATTGGACCAAGGATGCGCCGCCCCCGCACCGGGTGCTGTCCGAGCAGGCGCTGAAATCCATGAACACCATGCTGGCGGCCGTGCCGGTGATGGGCACGGCGCGGCGCGCGCAAATTCCCAACATCGTCGTCGCCGGCAAGACCGGCACGACGCAATCCTATCGTGATGCCTGGTTCGTCGGCTTCACCGGCAACTACACGGCGGCCGTGTGGCTGGGCAACGACGATTTCACCCCGACCAAGAACATGACGGGCGGCTCGCTGCCGGCGATGGTGTGGCAGCGCCTGATGGTCTACGCGCACCAGAACATCGACCTGAAGCCGATCCCCGGCATCGACAAGCCGTTCATCGACGAGGAGATCGCGGCCAAGGCGGCCGAAGCGCAGAAGAAGGGCGAGGAACAGGCCGCGGCCGACGCGGCCGCCGAACGCCCGGCGGTGCTGTCCAGCCGGACCACGCAGACGCTGAGGGACATGACGCAGTTGTTCCAATCCGCGCCCAAACTCGACGCCGCCTCGCCCGAAACGCTCTCGGCGCTGTGACTTCGGCCTCGGCGCAGAGCAAGCCAACAGGCAAATCCATCGCGCCCGCTTGCCACGAGGCCCCGCGCCGCGATATCCCCGAACGGTAATCCTTCGCGCACGCGGCCCTTCATGCTCAAGAACGCCTTCCTGATGCTGCTTTCGCTTGCCATAGCCATTGGCGGCGGCGGCGCCAGCGTCTGGTATGCGCTGAAGATCCAGGACGGTGTCGGCGCCATCCGCATCGGCCAATGGACGGCCTTCCCCGACATCGGCACGCCAGCAGCCGATCCCTATTCGAAGGCTCGCGTGGCGCGCGAGGGCGTGCTTGCGCTCGGCCGCGCCGAAGGCCTGTCATTCGTCGCGGAAAATGACGCTGCCGGCGACCAGCTCAAGCGGGAATGCAGCTACAGGATAGAGGGTGGATTCCCGACCGCCCGCTTCTGGACGCTCTATGCCGCCGATCAATCGCTCGGCGTCGTCGAAACCGGCAAGCCGCGGCTTGCCGCGCTTCAATCCTACGAGGTACTGCGCCAGGCCGACAATTCGGTGACCATCTCGGTCGGCCATCACCCCATGCCCGGCAACTGGCTTCTGACCAATGGTTCCGGACGGATGTATTTCGTCCTGACCTTCTACGACACGCCGATCGCCAGCAGCACCGGCCTGTCGGACGTCTCGCTGCCCAGGATCGTGAAGGCCGGCTGCGATGCGTAATGTCCTGGCCGCGCTGCGCCGTCTTTTTCACGCCGTCCTGCTCGGTCTGGTCGGTGCCGGCATCGTCCACATCGTGGTGCTGCTTCTGGTGCCGGAATTTTCGGAACGCGATGCCTGGTCGCGACTGTCCATGGCATCCGACCTCTACCGGATGAACCGGCTCGATGCCGAGGCGGGCGGCGCGCCGGTGGTGAAATCGGTCGACCCGCTGTTCTACGCCGCGGCCTGCCGGTTCGATCTCGAGGAAGGCATGGTCCGGATCAAGGCGCCGGGGAACGTCCCCTTCTGGTCGGTGTCGGTCTATGACCGCAACGGCCACAACATCTATTCCTTCAACGATCATACGGCGACCGACGGCAAGCTTGATGCCGTGGTGCTGACGCCGGCGCAGATGATCGATGTGCGCAAGGATTTGCCCGAGGACCTACAGGGAGCGATCTTCGTCGAAGCGCCGATCGACGAGGGCATCTTCGTCATCCGAAGCTTCGTTCCGGACGACAGCTGGAAGCCGATCGTGTCACGCTTTCTCGACCAGAGTTCCTGCGAGCTGCAGGATTTCTAGACCCTTTGTCTTTGGCGCAATTCCCCAGGGAAGCACTGCGCGCTTTTCCCGGGAAAGCCTCTCCACACTTTTCCTGGAATTGGTCTGGCCAGAGGCGCAGAACTGACGGCCTGACGGACTAGGCCGCGGCTTCAGTGGTGCGGCACCGGCGTCCGTGGCGATCCCGGCTTGTCGGGGCCGGCGGGCCGAACTTCGCCGGTGCTGGACCGCTCATAACGGATGCCGGGAAAGATGATCACCGCCGCCGGTATTTCGGTGGTTTGCTTGGCTCGATTGGTCGGTGCCGCACGCGGCACGAAAGACAGTACCATGCCCATGATTCGCGCATTCCTCTCGGTTTCCCCGGAGCACAACGCAACGCCTCCAAATATCATTAAGGCCGGCAGAGGGTTAACGGAGCGCTAACGGATCACCGCTAACTTGAACTTTGTCTTGAGGTCAGGCGGTTCTGACCGGAGCAATCGCGAAACCGACACGGTCCCGGTTGAGCGTGGCCAAGGCTGTGTATCGAGTATCGGGTATCCTTCGTGTCATCTTCGGACTTCAGGCAAATCGCGATACGGACGGAATCGGGCAAGGCCGAGAGGCTGTTCCGCGCCGCGGTGTCGGCGTTCTGCTCGCTGACCCGCCCGTCACGGCGCGAGATCGGCCAGCTCGAAGACCTGACGCTGCCGCTGTTCGACGATGTGTCCGTCGAATCGCGACGGTACGTCGCCGCCGCCCTTTCCGAATGCGAATATGCGCCCGCAGCACTCGTGCGGCGCCTCTGCGAGGAACCGGTCGACATTGCCGCGCCGCTGCTGATCCGCTCACGCGCCGTCAGCGATATCGACCTCATCGCGCTGATCGGCAGGCACGGCCTGCCGCATGCGCGCGCCATAGCGCGCCGCAAGGGCCTGAACCCGACCATTGCCGACCTGATCAGGGCGCTCGAACGGCCGACACTGGTGCGGGTGCGAGAACCGGACGTGCAAGCCTCGACGCCGCCAACCGTCGCAGCCGCGGATGCGGAAGCTGCCGAGGACAATGCTTCAAGCCAACAGTCTCCCGGCATTGCCGCCGAGAATGCGCGGCGCAGGCTGCGCTCGATGATGCGCACCGGCGACGAAGCATCGGCGGCGAGGGTCGATGCGTTTCCCGGCTCGGATACCTATGTCAAACTGCGCGAGACGGCGCTGACGGGAAACGCCGCGTTTTTCCAGACCGCGCTTGCGGACGCACTCGACATTGATTTCTCGACCGCACGCTCGCTGACTGCCGGCCAGAACTATGCATCATTGCTCGCGGCGCTGCGCTCGCTCGACTTCAGCGAAGACAGGGCCTTCCTGATCACGGTTGCCATCTATCCCAGCCTGTTCCCGCATCCCCAGGCCATCCGTACCTATCTCGACCGCTATCGCCTGCTACATCGCGATGTGGCTCTGGACCGGGTACGGGGATGGAAGGCCGAGGCCCTCTCCAGAATGGTTCGTGATGCGTCGCCCGCAAACAGCGACAGCCGCCAGGCGTCGTACAGCGACGATGCCACCGCTCCCACCCTCAGGGCGTCTTCACGGAAATAAGCTCCTCGACGGGAACGGTGCCGGCCTCGATCTCCACCACCCAGATATCGGGATCGAATTTCTTTTCCCTTTCAAGCCGGGCATCGAGCACGGCCGGATCATCGCCGGCGGTGAGAAGGCTGAAGAAACGGTCGTCGGGCTTGGCCGAATCGTAGCTTGTCTGCGGCGCCGGCCCGTAGAGGGCGACGTCACCCAGCCTACCACGCGTCAGCACGAAAACAGCACCGGCCTCGGTCGCGCCGCGGTTGACCACGGCGGCAAATCCGCCGGCGCCGAAAACGCGGCGCAGCAAGGCAGAAACCCACAGATCCGATGTGACGCGCATGAGAAAGCTCCGAAAGCGTGCGGGCTATCTAGCGATAATTCCGCCGCTCGGCGAGCCGTCGTTTCGGCCTCGTTGGTCGGACCTCAATTGGTCAGACCGATCTCGCGCATCTTGACGTAGACGATCTCGTCGGGCTCGCCGGTCTGCGGCAGGCCGAACAGCGACTGGAATTCCTTGATCGCCGCCTTGGTGCGCGCGCCGACGACACCATCCAGCCGCATGTCGTCATTTCCGAACGCCTTGAGCCCGGCCTGGATCTTGACGATGCGGGGGTCAGGTCCCTGGGCCTGGGCGGCATCCGTCTGCCCGGCATTCGCCTGCCCGGAATTCGTTTGTCCAGAATTTGTCTGCAGGGACACCGGAACGGCGGCCTGCGTATCGGGGCGCGGCTGCGGTTTGGGCACGGAGGCGGTCTTCGGCGTTGCACCAAGCTGATCGAGCAACAGGGCATCGATCTCGCCCGAAGCGTTGAGACCGACCTTCTGCTGGTAGGCCTGTATGGCCTTGCGCGTGTTGGGGCCGGAAATGCCGTCGACCGTGCCGGAATAGAAGTCGAGGTCCTTCAATATGCCTTGCACCTGCTCGACCACCGGATCGCCCTTCATCGGTGCGGGCGCCGCATTGGGCCGCACGATGTTGATCGTCGTCTCCGGCTCGTCGGAGGCAGTGTGCGGAAACCCCTGGAAATTGCGGGTGGCGAAGAACGCCCCGGCATGCGGGAAAGGCTGATACCACAGCGCATTCGCCGAGACATAGAACAGCGTCACCAGGAATGCCGTCGATCCGCCCACCAGGACGGGGTTGCGCGAAATCATCCCGCCGACGGCAATGGCGCCGTCCTGGAAGGCGTTGCTGCGGCGTTTGACCGGTTTAGGCTGTTTTGCGGAGCGAGCCATTTCTGTCCCCTTTCGCCCTCGTCACCGGCATCGTCAGCACCCCTGCCTCGTTCGCCGGGCGACCCTTCGGCCCGTTGACCGGCAGGCTGATGGTCACCGTGGTGCCCTCGCCCGGCATGCTTTCGATCGACATGGTGCCTTCGTGCAGCGCCACCAGCCCCTTCACCAGTGAAAGGCCAAGCCCGGTCCCCTCGAAACGGCGCGTATAGTCGTTCTGGATCTGCGTGAAGGGCTTGCCGAGATTGGCGAAATCCTCCTCGGCAATGCCGATGCCGGTGTCCCTGACCCAGAAATGCAGGCGCGAACCGATCCGCTTGGCGCCAACGACGACATTGCCGCCGTCGGGCGTGAACTTGATCGCATTGGAGACGAGATTGATCAGCATCTGCTGCACGGCGCGGCGATCGGCATTGATGTCGCCGGCGTCGGGAGCGATCTGCGTCTGCAGGTCGATGTTCTTGGCCTGCGCCTGCAGCCGCATCATCGACTGGCACATGTCGACGGCTTCCATGAACCGGAATGGCTCCGGGTCCGCCGTGTAGGCACCCGATTCGATCCTCGAGACATCGAGTATGGATGTCACGACGGCCAGAAGATGCTGCCCTGAATCCCGCACCAGGGTGACATATTCCTTCTGGCGCGGATCCTTGAAGGCGCCGAACATCTCATGCAGCAGCATGTCCGAGAAGCCTATGATGGCGTTCAGCGGCGTGCGCAACTCATGGCTGACCACCGCCAGGAACCGGCCCTTGGCCACTTCCGCGGCGGCCGCCGCCTCATTGGCCTGCGCCAGTTCCTCACGCAGCCGGGCAGTCTCGTCATTCTCCCGCAGCACCAGCGTGAAGACGTCGCTCTGCTCCTCGCCACGCAGCAGTTCGAGCAGGAATGGCCGGTAATTGTCGGCCATCGAGCGCGTGTCATTCTGGCCATTGCCGTTCTGGGGCAGCCTGACGCGCAATTCGAGGCGGCGCGCAGCAGCACCATCGCGCATGTCGGCCAGGGCGCTGAGATAGGAGACACGGTCCGACAGATGGACACGGTCGAAGAAGCCGGTTCCGGAAAGCAGTTCCGGCGGCAGTTTCAAAAGCGTGCGTGCCTTGGCGGACGCATCGAGCACCTCGCCATGGCGGGCGACCCGCAGGATCACCGCGTCGATGATGTCTTCCAGCCGATCGCCGGTATCGAGTGTATCGGCCGCACCGGCGCCATCGCGAAACGGCGACAGGCGCGGGATCAGCGTCAGCGCCCAGGCCAGCGGCACCAGCCAGTGCCAGGCCGCGATCTGCGCGCCCGCGAAGGGCAAGAAGGCCGCAGCCAGAGGCTGAAGGGCAATGGCGGGAATGGCCGAGACCGCTCCCCACAGGGCCGCACGCCGCGAAGCGCCGATCCACCAAGCTTCGAAGGGCAGCGCCACGGCAAGCACGGCGACGGGAGAACTCAACCCGCCGGCGGCCGCGATCAGACCGCCAAGGGCAACAGCCGCCATCGCCAGGACAATCGGTGCCGCCACGGGCATCTTGCCGGTAGCCGCCACCAGCAAGGCGACGAACCAGCACAGACCGAAGGCGGCGAAGATGGCGGCCATGGTCACAGCGGCGCCCATGCCTGATGTGACCAGCGTGACAGCGGCACCGGCGGCGAAGAATGGCGCTGCCAGCATGACACCGATGAAACGGCGTTGGCGCTCGCGGCCGCTCTGCCCGAGAATGGAGGGATGGACCATACGTTCGCAACCGGCGGCAATCGCGCCAGGCAATTCAGCGTATCTGGCCTTGATCGGCATCAACTCAACGCACTCGCACTCGTCGTGAACAGCTCTGCTTATGCAGATTGTTTTGATTGGCTCCGAAACTCTCATCCAGCGTTTAAGGAATGGATAAGGCAGGGCCGACCAAAGCCCGGCCCGTGGCAAATATCGGGATCGCGGCGGCCGAAAACCCGGGCAAATGCCGCCATAGTAAATGGAGGGTTATCTGCGAACGCCTGCCGTCACCGGATCATGGACTAGAAGAGAACCGGCCGAATTCCAAAAGAATCCAATGGAAACAGCAGGATACATAGTTATCAAGAGGTAACCAAAATCGTCCCGATATGAAACAAATCCATGGCAAAACGGTTCGTTTCGAATTTGCCTAAAATTTGAGGAAAATTGTCGCTGTGCGCGCAAGCCGTCCTTTGCGCCTGTGTGCCAACATCCTGCCCATAAAAGAGGTCATGCCATATGATGCATGATCCGGTCACGACGAGAGGCAAGGCATGTTCTTCCTGATAAGAATGGCTTTCTGGTTTTCACTGGTGCTGCTGGCGCTGCCGCTGAGTGTCGGTTCCGACGAGCCGGGGCAGGAAAGCGTCGGGCCGATCCAGGCCCTGTTCGCGGCACGCGACGCGGTGGGCGACATTGCCGGCATCTGCGAGCGCAAGCCCGACGTCTGTGAAACGGGCAAGTCGGCGATGCACACCATCACCGCGCGTGCCAAGGAAACCGCCAAGATCGCGGCAGCCATGCTGGACGACAAGTCCAGCGGCCCCGATACCTCGACAATGACGGGCAGCGTGGCGGAAGAGATCGTCCTGCCCGAGACTGTCAACCTGCCGGTCAAGAATTAAGCCGTCTCGGCGGCGCACCGCGGGGCCGTCTGCCCTCTCGACGCCCGCGGTGTCCTTGTTTTTTCCGTGACGCGGGGCCGCCGCGTGACTATATCCGGGTTATGACGACCACGATCCAGACGATCCGCGACGACTTCTCCTTCCTTGACGAGTGGGAGGACCGCTATCGCTACGTCATCGAGCTCGGCGAGGCGCTGCCTCCCTTTCCCGATGAGGAGCGCAATGCCGCCAACAAGGTCCCGGGTTGCGTCAGCCAGGTCTGGTTGACCACCGAACAGGGACCGGGCAGCGATCCGGTCATCACCTTCACGGGGGATTCGGACGCCCATATCGTGCGCGGTCTGGTCGCCATCATGCTGGCGCTGTTTTCCGGACGGACCGCCAGCGAAATCCAGAAAACCGATGCGGAAGCGACGCTGAAGGCACTTGGCCTGGACGAGCACCTGTCGCCGCAGCGCGCCAATGGCCTTCGCTCCATGGTCAAGCGCATCAAGCGCGATGCCGAGATGGCACTCAAGCAGACCGCCTGACGCCCTCCGGCCAGCCTGTTCCGCAAAATCAAACGGCGCCCGAAGGCGCCGTCGATGTCGGTTCGACCTGAGGGAACAGCGACTACCGCGCCTTGCGCTTGCGGCCAAGGCCCATCTTCTTGGCGAGCTGCGAGCGGGCTGCCGCATAGTTCGGAGCAACCATCGGATAGCTCGGGTCGAGATTCCACTTTTCGCGATACTGCTCCGGCGTCAGATCATAGTGGGTCATCAGGTGACGCTTGAGCGACTTGAATTTCTTGCCGTCTTCAAGGCAGACAATGTAATCGTCATGAACCGAGCGCTTCGGGTTGACAGCCGGCTTCTGCTTGTCGGCAGGGGGCTGTTCGGCGGTTCCGCCCACACGCCCGAGAGCGGCATGGACATCGGATATGAGGTTCGGCAATTCGCCGACCGGCACGGGGTTGTTGCTGACATAAGCGGCCACCACATCGGCGGTCAGCTCGATCAGCGCATCGTTGTTTCTGGAAGGTGTTTCGACAATATCCATGGTCTTCAGGCCCCAACAAGAGTTACGTCGGTATGCGCCCTTTTTTACAGGCAGGGCATCGCACGAATTTTGAGCAGGTAGTGTTTCTACGATTCGTGTCGTGGGCACATCAATGCGACCATGGAGCAAGTAAGTCAATTCTCCCTTTGCATTATATTTAGGAAAGTTGATCAACTATTCGCCAGTCAGCTTCAATCTTTCGTGCATCATGTAATTTTTCGATATTTCGTTCGCCAAACCGGTTCCGCCTGACGTTACGTCAGCTGAGCGTTACATTCGCGATAACTCACAAAGCAATTTTCAATGCTCTGGTTTGCTTTGCCAGGGCGCCGTCAATCTTGGTTGTTCACATCTGTCCACAAAACCATAGGTTGCCTCTCATCTTTTTCGCGGACAACCAGGCGACATGTCCCGCCGGCCGCATCACGATCAATCGACGACCGTCGATCAATACGGGGCGATGTACTTGCCATAGGCCCAGCCGATGACGAAAGCGCCGTTCTTGGCCGGGTCGTGCCAGACCTCGCACCAGCGATAGCGAACCGTCTGGTGGCTTCCATGCCGGTTGATTGGCGATGTCGAGCAGGTTTACGCCGCCGGTGCATCGCCCGGTCATCTGCAGGATGACCCCGTTCGGGTATGCGGCCTGCTTCTGGGAGATGCCGGAGGGATATTTGCGCACGTTGAGCGTGTCGCCGAACGGCACATTGGCCACTTGCCAAGCCGCGAATACGGTCGCATGAGACTGGCCGGCAAAGACCAGAGTCAGCGAAGCAACGGCGAAAGTCGCAGCGATCCGAGATCAGTCATCATCCTTCCTCCCGGCCCACCTCATGGAGCCGACACACCTCCACGTTACGGACCCTTGAACCCACGCTGATCGGCGTGTTCATTCATCATTCAAGATAGCTCCCAAGCGAGACGCAATGACCGAGACTTCCCGATTTCCGATCGTCAGCCCGCCGACACCGCAGAAGCGGCCGGTTTACGACACGCATCACGGCATCACGCGAACCGATGAATATGCCTGGCTGCGGGCCGACAACTGGCAGGAGATGTTTCGGGACCCTTCCCTGCTCGATGCCGGCATCCGCGCCGAACTCGAAGCCGAGAATGCCTACCAGTCAAAGTTGATGGCCGATACTTCAGACCTGCAGAAGCAGCTTTTCAAGGAGATGAAGGGCCGCATCAAGGAAGACGATTCTTCCGTTCCGATGAAGGACGGGGCCTATGCCTATGGGTCTTCCTTCAAGCTCGGCGGCGAGCAGCCGCGCTATTTCCGCATGCCGCGCGCGGGCGGAACCGAGCAGATCCTGCTCGACGGCGACCTCGAGGCGCAAGGCAAGCCCTATTTCCGGCTCGGCGGTGTCGACCATTCGGCCGATCACCGCAGGCTGTTGTGGGCCTTCGACGACAAGGGTTCCGAGTTCTACACGCTGCGCGTGCGCGACCTTGCCGATGGCAAGGACCTGGCGGACCGGATTCCCGCGACAGGCGGCTCGGGCGTGTGGGACGCTGGCAATGACGGGTTCTTCTATACGCGCCTCGACCCCAACCACCGGCCCTCGAAGGTGCTGTTCCACGCGCTTGGACAAGACCCTGAAGCCGACCGCCTGATCTATGAGGAAACCGATCCGGGCTTCTTCATGAATGTTGACGGCACCCGCGACAACCAATGGATCATGATCGGCATCAACGATCACGAGACCTCGGAATATCGCCTGTTGAGCGCCAGCGATCCGTTTGCCGAACCCAGACTGGTTGCGGCGCGTGAGACCGGCCTTCAATATGAGATGGAGGAAGGCGGCGACATCTTCTTCATCCTGACCAATGCGGACGGCGCCAAGGACTTCAAGATCATGACGGCGCCGGCAAGCGATCCGGTCCGCGCCAACTGGCGGGAGCTGGTGCCGCATGAACCGGGCCGGCTGATCCTGTCGGTGATCGGCTTCAAGGACCATATGGTCCGGCTGGAGCGCAAGGAGGGACTGCCGCGCATTGTCGTGCGCGACCGCACCAGTGGCGAAGAGCATCTTCTGTCTCTCGATGAGGAGGCTTTCTCGCTCGGCCTGTCGGGCTCCTATGAATACGACACCGAGATCATGCGCTTTTCCTATTCGTCGATGACGACGCCGGCGCAGGTGTTCGACTACAATATGCGCACCCGCGAACGGGCCTTGCTCAAGACCCAGGAAGTCCCATCCGGCCATGATGCGGACCATTATGTCACCAGGCGGCTGATGGCGCCCGCCGCCGATGGCGAGTTGGTGCCGATCTCGCTTCTGCATCATCGCGACACGCCGCTCGATGGATCGGCACCTTGCCTGCTTTACGGCTACGGCTCCTACGGCATCACCGTGCCGGCCGCCTTCAACACCAACTGCCTGTCGCTGGTCGACCGCGGCTTCGTCTACGCCATCGCTCATGTCCGCGGCGGCAAGGACAAGGGTTACGGCTGGTATGATGACGGCAAGCGGGCGCACAAGATGAACACGTTTACGGATTTCATCGCCTGTGCGCGCCATCTCGTTGCCGAGCGCTATACCGCGCATGACCGCATGGTCGCGCAAGGCGGCTCGGCCGGCGGCATGCTGATGGGTGCCATCGCCAATATGGCGCCGGACTGTTTTGGCGGCATCGTCGCCGAAGTTCCCTTCGTCGACGTGCTCACCACCATGCTCGACGCGACCTTGCCGCTGACGCCGCCGGAATGGCCGGAATGGGGCAATCCGATCGCGTCGGCCGATGACTACCGCACCATCGCCGCCTACTCGCCCTACGACAATGTCGCGGCCCTCGACTATCCGCCGATCCTGGCGCTCGCCGGCCTCACCGATCCGCGCGTCACCTATTGGGAACCGGCCAAATGGGTGGCGCGGCTGCGCGACCGCAAGAGCGGCAACAATCCGGTGCTGTTCAAGATCAACATGGATTCCGGCCATGCCGGCGCGTCCGGCCGGTTCTCACGCCTGGAAGAAATCGCCTATACCTATTCCTTCGCGCTGAAGGTGACGGGAAAGGCGCGGCTTGCCGAGGAGACGCTCAAATGATCGATCTGTCCACGCTGATTGCCTATATCGCCGTCGTGCTCGGCTTTGTCTTTATCCCGGGTCCGGCCACGCTGTTGACGATCGCCCGGGCGACGAGTTCGGGAACGAAGGTCGGGATCGCGACCGGCGCCGGGATCGCGGCTGGCGACATATTTCACACTGTCATGGCGATGGTCGGCATTTCGGCGATCATCGCCACGTCGGCGACGCTTTTCAGCATCGTAAAATACATCGGCGCGGCCTACCTCGTTTACCTCGGCATTCGCGCCATCATCGAGAAAACGCCGACCGACCCCTCTGCCGGCGCGCTCGCGATCTCGGCCGGCAAGGCGTTTCGGCAGGCTGTCCTGACCGAAGTGCTCAACCCCAAGACCGCGCTGTTTTTCCTGGCATTCCTGCCTCAGTTCGTGCGGCCCGAAAACGGAACGGTGATGCTTCAATTGGCCGTATTGGGAATTGTCTTTGTCGTGCTCGGTCTTTTCAGCACGGTCGTCTTTGCCGTGAGCGCCGGTCGCCTCGGCTCCTTCCTGCGTCGAAATCCGACCGTGCTGAAATGGCAGGGCAAGGTTGTCGGCGGCATCTACTGTGCCTTGGGCGTCCGCCTGGCCTTGCAGCAACGCTGAGGCTCCGGACAGCACGTTCACTTTTGGATTTGGCAATCATGACTTTTTGAATTCCGCATTGCTCATTTCCACTCGCAATTGCGATGGTCGCGCGTTAACCCAAGGCACGACTTTCCCGGGCGACGAAGCCCGCACTCGCACAAGGGTCCATTATGCTGCTCGTCGACGTCTATCTCGACAAATCGCCGATCCAGGGCATTGGCGTCTTTGCCAAGCACCACATCCCCAAGGGCACGCTGATCTGGAAGCTCGACCCCCGCTTCGACCGGATCATCGACGTCGAAACCTATGAGGGCGAGAGCGGGCCGGTGAAGAACTATCTCGACCGCTATTCCTACCCGGACCGGCGCGATCCGGCCTATATCGTCTTCGAAGCCGACGACGCCCGCTACATGAACCATGACGACGAGCCGAATTGCGATGTCTCCTCACCCGAGGAGACCTATGCCTTGCGCGACATCGCACCCGGTGAGGAACTGACCTGCAACTACAACCACTTCTTCGAGACAGGATTCGATTTCCTCGGCGATCGGCACCTCTAATCGACAATCAACTCGCCGGCTTGCGCGGGGGATAACCGTTTGGATGCGGCGGCACAGCCTTGAGGTAGGCGGCGATCGCGGCCCGGTCCCCTGCTGTCAGCTCGGCCATGTTGCGCTGGACGTCGACCATCGCGCCGCCGACGGAATCGAAATTGGGCGTGAAGCCGGTTTCGAGGTAGTTGGCGATGTCGGCTTCCGACCAATTGGCGAGGCCGCCCTTGCCCGATGTGATGTTGGGCACGATGCCTGAGCCCTCGGCCGCCACGGCACCCGCCAGCCAGTCGCCTTTCTTCGTCCCGCCTGCGAAGTCACGCGGCGTGTGGCATTCGCCGCAATGACCCGGCCCCTCGACCAGATAGCGGCCGGCTACCACCGGATCAGGTGCGCTACTGGCCAAGGCAACAACAGGCTGGTTGTTGAGATAGAGCCGTTTCCACAGGCCGATGCCGCGACGGATGTTGAAGGGGAAACCGAGCGAATTGTCCGGCGCCTTGCCGGCGATGGCGGGCAGCGTCTTCAGGAAGGCATAGAGATCGGCAATGTCCGACGGTTTCATGCGGGCATAGGACGCGTAGGGAAAGGCCGGATAGAAATGCTCACCGGACGGCGAAACGCCCTTGAGCATGGCGTTGGCGAGATCGTCGACCGACCACGCACCGATGCCATCTTTGGGGTCTTGCGAAATGTTGGGCGGGACAAAGGTGCCGAACGGCGTCTTGAGTTGGAGGCCGCCGACCAGCTGAAGCCGGGCATCGCCCTGCGAGCCCGGCTTCGCATGGCAGGAGGTGCAGCCGCCGGCATAGAAAATGCGCTTGCCCTTGATCGCGTCGCCCGGCCCGAGTTGCGCCAGGGCCGCGGCATCGAGCTTGACCGGCGCCGACAGCAGCCAACCGCCGACCGCGCCGACGCCGCCCAGAATGATGGCCGTGCCGACGAGCTTCTTCAGCCATGCCATATCAGGCAATCAGCCCTTCTTGACCCTGTAGCCCTGATGGCAGGTGCCGCAATCCGAACCGATGGCGCCGACTTGCGCCTTCAGCGCGTCGACATCGGCGGGAGCCGCCGCGACCGCGGCCTTGACGTTGGACAGATACTTGTCCTCGGCGGCCTTGAAGCCGGCCGTGTCTTCCCAGATTTTCGGCCCCGCCGTGGTGTCGCCGGCATCGCTGCCTTTCGGGAACAACGCATCGACGTCGAACTTCTCGGCATTCGCCTGCAACGCCTGCAGCTGCGTCAGCACGGCGCCGGCATCAAAGGAGTCCTCGCCCTTGGCGACCTTCGCCAAGCCGCCGACGATCTTTCCGCGTTCCTTCATCAGAGCCTGCCGGTCGATGATCGGATCGGCAAAGGCCGCCGAACCGGCGAAGGCGAGCATTGAGATGGCGATGACAAGCTTTCTCATTCATTTGGCTCCGTGATGAAGGTATTTGGGACACGACGTTAACGGATGCGGCGGAGGGAATATTCCCTCTGCTTGGATGGTTTTTCCGGGCCTTCGCAGCCACTGATATCGGCACAGAAAAAGAAAAGCCCCGGGATTGCCGGGGCCTTTCTGATTGTCGATTACTTCGCCTTGTCGTAGAGCTCCAGCACATGATCCCAGTTGATCAGGCTGTCGACGAATGCCTCGAGATATTTCGGGCGGGCGTTGCGGTAGTCGATGTAATAGGAGTGTTCCCAGACGTCGACGCCGAGGATCGGCGACGCGCCATGAACGAGCGGGTTTTCGCCGTTCGGGGTCTTCGAGATCGCCAGCTTGCCGTCCTTGACCGAAACCCAGGCCCAGCCCGAACCGAACTGCGTCGTGCCGGCTGCGATGAAATCAGCCTTGAACTTGTCGTAGCCGCCGAGATCGCTGTCGAAAGCCTTCTGCAGCGCGCCCGGCAGCTTGTTGCCGCCGCCGCCCTTCTTCATCCACTTCCAGAAATGGATGTGATTGTAGTGCTGCGCGGCATTGTTGAAGAGACCGGCATTCTTGCCGAACGACTGCTTGACCACCTCTTCGACCGACAGATCGCCCATTCCGGCCTCGGCAGCCAGCTTGTTGCCATTGTCGACATAGGCTTTGTGATGCTTGTCGTGGTGATATTCCAGCGTCTCTTTCGACATGTAAGGCTGCAAGGCCTCATAGTCGTAGGGCAGAGCGGGCAATTCAAAAGCCATGGGTAGTACTCCCTCGTGGAAAAATCCGGTGTGGATACCGGATTAAGATAGGACTGGATTGAGCTGGAACAACTCCGGAAGTGAAGCGCCGGTTCCCTTTCTAGGCGGGTTCCGGAAAACTGTCACACGGTTTTCCTGCGGCGAAGCGCGCAGCCACAAAAGGCCGAACCAGCGCGTCAGCCGGCCGACGGCGAATGCGCCCAATCCCAATAAAGCTCGCGCGCCTTCTTGGCCACCGGGCCGGGTTGCAGATTGCGATCCTCGATGCGGGTGATCGGCACCACCTTGGAGTGGTTGCCGGTCGAAAAGATTTCGTCCGCTTCAAGGAAATCGCGCACCGACAGCGTCTTTTCCGTCGTCTTGAATCCGTACTCGCCCAGCAGCGTCATTGTGCGCGAGCGTGTGATGCCGGACAGGAAGGTGCCGTTCGGCGCCGGCGTCAGCACGTGTCCATCCTTGACCAGGAAGATGTTGGAGCTTCCGGTCTCGGCGACGTTGCCCAGCATGTCCAACACCAAAGCATTGTCGAAGCCGCGCATCTTGGCTTCGAGGATGGCGCGGCCATTGTTGGGATAGAGGCATCCGGCCTTGGCATTGGTCGGCATGGTTTCGATTGTCGGGCGCCGGAACGGCGACACCGTCACCGAAAACCCGGTCGGCGAGATCATCGGCGATTCATAGAGGCAGAGGCAAAAACGGGTCGAAGCGGGATCGGCCGGCACGCCCATGTAGCCGCCGTGCTCGGCCCAGTACATCGGCCTGATATAGACCGCCGTCTTGCCATCGAACTTCTTCAACCCGTCCCAGGTCAGCCCGACGATCTGTTCGGGCGACATGTTCGGCTTGAGGCCGAGCGCGATCGCCGAGGCGTTCACCCGCCTGGCATGGAGGTCGAGGTCGGGCGCCACGCCCTCGAACCAGCGTGCCCCGTCGAACACGCTGGTGCCGAGCCACATGGCGTGGCTGCGCGGGCCTAGAATGGCGACATTGCCCTCGTACCAGTCGCCGTCGACGAAAGTCCATGTCGCGGATTGCGCCGCTGCCGCCAGTGTCATCGCGTTATCCCGTTCCGATCAATCTTGTGTGACAACATTGGATGATGCTTTGGCCGTCGCCGTCAACGGGCATTGGGGAGTTTTGTTGATGCCAGCGGCGCAGCGGTGCAATCAAGGCTTGCACCTTGCCTCGCCTCGCCTCAAAACTGTCGCCATGCAATACGCCGCCTATGTTTTCGACGCCTACGGCACGTTGTTCGACGTGCATGCCGCCGTGCGCCGGCATGCCGACCGGATCGGCCCGGACGGCCAATTGCTGTCCGAAATCTGGCGCGCCAAACAGCTCGAATATTCCTGGGTGCGCTCGCTGATGGGCGCCTATGCCGATTTCTGGCAGCTGACCGAGCAGGCGCTCGACTTCGCCTTGCGCAAGGTCCCCTCCGCCGATCCCGGCCTCAGGACAAAACTGCTGGAAGCCTACTGGCGGCTGGACTGCTACCCGGAGGTACCGGCCGTGCTGAAGGCACTCAAGGCCTCCGGAGCCAGACTGGCGATCCTCTCGAACGGCTCGCCCGAAATGCTGGAAGCGGCGGTCAAATCGGCCGCGCTCGATCAGGTTCTGGACGACATCTATTCGGTCGATACGGTGCGGCGCTTCAAGACCGACCCGGCGGTCTATGACATGGTTGCCACAGGCTGGCGCCTCTATCCCGGCGCGGTGTCCTTCCAGTCCTCCAATCGCTGGGACATTGCCGGCGCCACCAAATTCGGCTTCCGCACCGTATGGATCAACCGCTCCAACCAGCCCGAGGAATACCGGGATTTTCCGCCGGCCCTGATCCTGCCGACCCTCGAGGCGTTGGTCACCGCCTGAGCTGTCGAGCTGTGACCTAGGCGCCACAGTGGCGGCGCAGTCACAGCTTCGCCTTTGTTTGTCCACGTTCGGGCCAGAATCGGAACCACCTATCGCCTCAGGTGTTGTCAGGCACCCGCGTGGCGGCAAGCGTATTCACGCTTTGTTGCAGTTTGAGTCCTAAAGAAGGCAGCCATGTCCATAACCGAAATCGAATCCTATCGCCTGAGCCGTCGCGGCTTTCTCAACGCCGCAGCATTGGGCGCCGCATCGATCGCGGTTTCTGCATGCGCCACCACCGGGCCGGGACCGGTCGAGCCTCCGCCGCCGACCTATGTCGAGCCGCCGCTCGCCGACTATGCGTCGATGTACGCGGCCGTCAGCGATGGCGGCTTCGACCTGCCGGCCATCCCCTTCGACAGGATCGATCCGCAGTTCCTGCGCCAGATCGTTCCCGACCCGACCGGGCAGAAGCCGGGAACCATCGTCGTCGATACGACGGGCCATTTCCTCTATCTGGTTCGTCCGGGCGGCCAGGCCATCCGCTACGGCGTCGGTCTCGGCCGTGCCGGCTTCGAATGGTCGGGCGACGCCGTCGTCCAGTGGAAGCAGAAATGGCCGAAATGGACGCCGCCGGATGAGATGATCGCCCGGCAGCCGGAATTGAAGCCATACAGCGCCGACAATGGCGGCATGCCTGGCGGGCTGAAGAACCCGCTCGGCGCGCGCGCGCTCTATCTCTTCCAGGGCAATGTGGACACGCTTTACCGCCTACACGGCTCGCCGGAATGGAAGTCGATCGGCAAGTCGGTGTCGTCGGGCTGCGTGCGCCTGATAAACCAGGACATCATCGACCTCTATGACCGCGTGCCCTCGAAAACCCCTGTGATCGTGACCAGCGATGCCAGCCAGCCAATGGCGGCGGCGGCAACGGCGAACCACAAGGCGATCCCGATCGACGCCGGCGTGCCGGACGGATCGGTGCTGCTCGGCCCGGTCAAGGCGGTGACGGACGCGATCTTCTGATCCGACAGCGCCTATACAGATGCTTAGCACCCCGCGTTCAAGGGAACGCGCGGCGCTAAGGTCTAACGGCCTCTCGATAGGCTTCCCAAAATCCCGCGCACGATCGCGCGTCCGACCGACGAGCCCACCGAGCGCACCACCGACTTGATCGCGGCCTCCGCCACGGTCTGGCGATTGGAGGGGCGCGGCGCCGGCGCGCGTCGGCCACCGGACTGCGGCGCGGGATCGTCATTGCCGAAACCCGGTATGGTCCAGCGCGAGCCGCCTGTGCCTGCCTGCTGCGCCTGCTGCTCGGCGTCCTGTGCGTCCTTGGCCTTTTTCTGCAGGATCTCGAAGGCCGATTCGCGGTCGATGACCTGATCATACTGGCCAGTGACCGGACTTTCCGCGATCAGCTTTTGCCGCTCGGCGGGGGTTATGGGTCCAAGCCGCGACGACGGCGGCCTGATCAGCGTGCGCTGGACCATGGACGGCACGCCCTTGGCCTCCAGCGTCGAGACCAGCGCCTCGCCGGTGGCGAGCTGGGTGATGGTGATGGCGCAGTCGAAATCGGGATTGGGGCGGAATGTTTCCGCCGCCGTTCGAACCGCCTGCTGCTCACGCGGCGTATAGGCGCGCAGCGCGTGCTGGACGCGGTTGCCGAGCTGGGCCAGGACCTTTTCCGGGATATCCAGGGGGTTCTGCGTGACGAAATAGACGCCGACGCCTTTCGAGCGGATCAGGCGGACCACCTGCTCGACGCGGTCGATCAGCACCTTCGGCGCCTCGTCAAACAGCAGATGCGCCTCGTCGAAGAAGAACACCAGCTTCGGCTGGTCGGGATCTCCCACTTCGGGCAGTTCCTCGAACAACTCCGACATCAGCCAAAGCAGGAAGGTCGCGTAGAGGCGCGGATTCATCATCAGCTTGTCGGCGGCCAGCACACTGACGGCGCCCCGGCCGTCACGCGTGGTGCGCATGATGTCGGAGATGCGCAGGGCCGGCTCACCGAAGAAGTTGGCCGCGCCCTGTTGCTCCAGCACCAGCAGCGTGCGCTGGATGGCACCCACCGATGGCTTGGTGACGTTGCCGTAGCGCGCGCTGATCTCCTCGGCGCGCTCGGCGATGTTGGCAAGCAAAGCCTGCAGGTCCTTGAGATCGAGAAGCAGCAGGCCTTCTTCATCGGCAATGCGGAAGGCAATGTTCATGATGCCCTCCTGCGCGTCGGTCAGGTTCATCAGCCGCGACAGGAGAAGCGGTCCCATTTCCGAAATGGTGGCGCGAATGGGGTGGCCCTGTTCACCGAACAGGTCCCAGAAGATGACGGGGAATTCCTGGAAGTCGTAAGGGTCGAGCTTGACCTGCGCGGCCCGCTTGACCAGGAAATCCTGCGCCGTGCCCATCATCGCGATACCGGACAGGTCGCCCTTGATGTCAGCGCAAAACACCGGCACGCCGGCATTCGAAAAACCTTCGGCCAGGATCTGCAAGGTGACGGTCTTGCCGGTGCCGGTGGCACCGGTCACCAGGCCGTGGCGATTCCCATATTGCAGCAGCAGTTGCTCCGGGCGCTGATAGCTGTCGTCGGGCTTGCGGCTGGCGCCGATGAAAATACTGGTGTCGTCAGCCATATGTCGGGTCTCCGCAAACTGATGTGTCAAAAGCCAGCCTTTTGCCCGAAGGTATAGTGAGGCTGTTGCACAGCGACAATGCCAATTGTCCAGAGCGGGGCCAACCGTCCCGATCAGGCCTATCGTCGAAATCGGATTTTGGAACTTGCGGATTTTGCTGGTGTTTGGCAATCGTTCATGGTTCGTCCATGCAAGCCGACCTATATCAGGTGGATCGAATTCAGGCTCGGGATGCGCATTGCGATAACCGACCGGGAACCGTAGACTGAACCGCCCGGCTGGTGCGGCCATATGAACGAGGAAGATGGATGGGCGCCGGAGCCTTGACCAAGGATGTTGAACCAGTTGGCGCCGAGCGCCAGCGATGGCTGGCCCTGGCGGAAAAGGCACTGGCAGGCGCGTCCTTCGAGGAAAAGCTGGTTTCGCACACCGACGACGCCATCCGCATCGAGCCCCTTTATGACCGCGCGACCGGGGCCGAACCGCTCGTGCGCACGAATCCCCGATCGCCCTGGATTGTCAGCCAACGCGTCGACGATCCCAACGTCGATCGCGCCAAGGCCCAGGTTCTGGACGATATCGCGCAGGGCGCGACAGGACTGTCGCTCGTCTTCGAAGGCGCCCCGAACGCATTCGGCTACGGCCTGCCGAGGACTGCTCAGGCGCTGGAAACAGTGCTGGAGGGCGTGCCTCTCACTCGGATCCAGATCCGCATCGACACGCACCCGTGGAGCCGCCCCATGGCCGACTGGCTGGTGGCGTTCCTCAGCAAGCGCCGCTCCGATCCGGCAAAGCTCAACCTGTCCTTCGGCATCGATCCGGCGGCGATCCTTGCCGGCACCGGCCGGCTGCGCATGTCGATCGAGGCGCTGCAGGAATCGATGCCCCAGTCGCTGGCGCATTTCTTCTCGATGGGCGTTCCCGGCGTGCTGCTGGAAGCGGACGGCCGCGTCTTCCACAATGCCGGCGCCACGGAAGCGCAGGAACTCGGCATCATGCTGGCTTCGGCGGTCTCATATCTCAGAATGTTCGAGAAGGCACGGCAACCGCTGGTCTATGCCGCGCCGCATATCGGCTTCGCGCTCAGCGTCGACCAGGACCAGTTCCTCTCGATGGCCAAAGTGCGGGCCTTGCGCGTTCTGTGGGCACGTGTGCAGGAGACCTGCTCGATCCCCAACTCCACGGCCAACATCCATGCGGAGACATCATTCCGCATGATGACGGCGCTGGATCCCGAAACCAACATCCTGCGCACGACGATCAGCTGCTTCGCGGCGGCGGCTGGAGGAGCCGATTCGATCTCCATTCTGCCGCACACGATGGCGCACGGCCTGCCGGCGCCTTTTGCCCGCCGCGTCGCGCGCAACGCCCAGTTGATCATAGCCAATGAAAGCCATGTCGATCACGTCGCCGATCCCGCCTATGGGTCCGGCGCGGTCGACGCGCTTACGGCAGACCTTTGCGAAGCCGCCTGGGCGGAGCTGCAGGCGATCGAGGCCGAAGGAGGCGTATTGTCGAGCCTGAGGGACGGACACATCCAACAGCGCGTTCACGCCGCGGCCGCCCGGCGCGACGCCGCCTTCAAGGCGGGTGAGCGGGCCATCATCGGCACCACACTTTATCCGCAGAAGAGCGAGCGCCCGGTCGAGACGCTGGATGCAAAGCAGCGGCCTGCCTTCACCGAAGGCGTCGTGCTGTGCGAACCGCTGTTTCCGGTCCGCATCGACCAATCCATCGGGGCCGCCTCTTGATTCCGGATTTCAGTCAAATCGGCTGGGCGCCGCCGCGCCGCGCGCCTGTCGAGGTCAAGGGCCAGCGGACGACGCCGGAAGGGCTTGTCGTCAAGCATCTGTACAATCAGGGCGACCTCAAGGGCCTGCCGCATCTCGACACCTATCCGGGCCTGCCGCCCTTCGTTCGCGGCCCCTACCCGACCATGTATGTCCAGCAGCCCTGGACGATCCGGCAATATGCCGGCTTCTCCACGGCCGAAGAGTCCAATGCCTTTTACCGGCGCAATCTCGCCGCCGGCCAGAAAGGATTGTCGGTCGCCTTCGATCTCGCCACGCATCGCGGCTATGACAGCGACCATCCGCGCGTTGCCGGCGATGTCGGCATGGCGGGCGTCGCCATCGATTCCATCCTCGACATGCGGCAGCTGTTCGACGGCATTCCGCTCGGCGACATGACGGTGTCGATGACGATGAACGGCGCTGTGCTGCCAATCATGGCGCTTTACATCGTCGCGGCGGAAGAACAGGGCGTTGCGCAGAAGGATCTGGCAGGCACCATTCAGAACGACATTCTGAAGGAGTTCATGGTCCGCAACACCTACATCTATCCGCCAAAACCCTCGATGCGGATCGTGTCGGACATCTTCTCCTACACGTCGAAGAACATGCCGAAGTTCAATTCGATATCGATCTCCGGCTATCACATGCAGGAAGCCGGTGCGACAGCCGACCTGGAGCTCGCCTATACGATCGCCGACGGCATCGAATATGCCCGCGCCGGTGTCGCGGCGGGCCTCGACATCGACCGCTTCGCGCCGCGCCTGTCCTTCTTTTGGGCGATCGGCATGAACTTCTTCATGGAAGTGGCCAAGCTCAGGGCCGCGCGCCTGCTGTGGGCGACGCTGATGAAGAAGAATTTCGCGCCGAAGGACGAGCGCTCGCTGTCGCTGCGCACCCATTGCCAGACGTCCGGCTGGTCGCTGACGGCGCAGGACCCCTACAACAACATCATCCGCACCATGATCGAGGCGATGGCGGCGACCCAGGGGCATACCCAGTCGCTGCACACCAACTCCTTCGACGAGGCGATGGCGCTGCCGACCGACCATTCGGCGCGCATCGCCCGCAACACGCAGCTCATCCTGCAAAAGGAGTCCGGCACCACGCGCATCATCGATCCGTGGGGCGGCTCGGCCTATCTGGAACGGCTGACGCATGATCTCGCAGCGCGCGCACTGAGCCATATCGAGGAAGTCGAGGCTCTCGGTGGTATGGCCGCCGCGACCGAACAAGGCATTCCGAAGCTGCGCATCGAGGAAGCGGCGGCGCGCACGCAGGCCCGCATCGATTCGGGCGAGCAGATGCTGGTCGGCGTCAACGCGCATCGCCCCGAGAACGACATCGAGGTCGATGTGCTCAAGATCGACAATGCCGAGGTCAGGGCCCGGCAACTGTCGAAGCTGCAACGGCTGAAGGGCACGCGCGATGTCGCTGCGGTGGAAAGCGCGCTCGATGCGCTGACCCGCGCCGCGCAAGGCAATGAGAACCTCCTGGAGTTCGCCGTCCGCGCCGCGCGAGCCAATGCAACGGTCGGCGAAATCTCGTTTGCGCTGGAACGGGCCTTTGGCCGCCACGTCGCAACGGTGCAGACCATTTCCGGCGTCTATCGCAAGGCGCTTGGCGACAATCCCGTGGTCGACGGGCTGCAGGACAAGATTAGCGCCTTCGAGAAGAAGAACGGCGGCAAGCCGCGCATCCTCGTTGCCAAGATGGGACAGGATGGCCACGATCGTGGGCAAAAGGTGATCGCCACCGCTTTCGCCGATCTCGGCTTCGACGTCACCGTCGGCGCGATGTTCCAGACACCGGAAGAGATCGCCAAACTGGCGGTCCAGCATGACGTCCATATCATCGGCGCCTCATCGCTGGCGGCGGGACACCTGACACTGATCCCTCAATTGCGCGATGCGCTGAAGAAACTCGGCCACGGCGACATGCTGATCGTCGCCGGCGGCGTCATCCCGCCGCAGGACTATGACGCGGTGCTGCAGGCGGGTGCCGCGGAAATCTTCCCGCCGGGAACCGTTATTCCGGAAGCAGCGGATCGGCTGATGGATAGGCTGCTGGCAGCCGACTAGGCTATGCTGCCCTAACTGTCCGAAAGCTTGACGATTTCCCATTCCTTGCCGTTGACCGCGGCCACGTCGCCGACCTTCTTGCCGAACAGCGCGACGGCCATGGGCGAAACATGCGAAATGCTTCCCTTGGTAGGATCGGCCTCGTCCTCGCCGACAATCTTCCAATGCACTTTCTTGCCATCGTCGCCTTCCAGCGTGACGCCCATGCCGAAGCGGACGACGTCGCTGCCGGGCTCCGGCACGGAAAGCTCGGCGTTTTCGCGCCGCGCCGTCCAGTAGCGTAGATCGCGGGACACCACCGCGATGCGCTCGCGATCGGCTTTCTTCTCGGCTTTCGCCAGAACGTCGCGCAGATCGGCCAGATTCTCCTCGATCTGCGCCAGGCCGCGTTCCGTCACAAGATTGCGATGCGTGCTGATCGGCCGCTCGCCGACGCCGGCGATGGCATTCTCGCTGTCTTCTTCGCGGGTAAAAGCTCTGCTCATTGGCTGAACCTAGGCCTTGAGTGCCTGCTCTACAAGTCATTGTGAAAACGAACAGAACGTTTGGCACGATTCCTGCGACGTCAGGTTGAACGCTGGGATTCTGTGCCGATGTTGAACAGACGAACGCTGCTAACCGGAACCGCCGGCTTTGCCGTTGTGGGCCTCGCGCTCGGCAAGGCGGCGGCCGCCGGCCTGACCGGTATCGAAAAAGCCTCGATGCGCGGTTCCATCAATGCCACCGAACTGGGCGTGCAGCCCGGCACGTTCGACGACCAGAGCAAGGCCTTCGCCAAGCTGCTGCGCGACGCGAACAGCCGGGACATGCCGGTGTTCCTGCCGGCGGGCACCTATGTGGTATCCAATCTCTCGCTGCCCAGCCGCGTGCGCCTTTCCGGCGTGCCGGGCGCGACGCGGATCGTCTATGGCGGCGACGGTCATCTCTTCATGGCCGAACAGGCCGACCATATCGAACTGAGCGGGCTGGTCTTCGACGGTTCGAACCGCTCGATGGGCGACTATGCGCAAGGACTGCTCGATCTTCGACGGGTCGGCCATCTCGTTTTCGACAACTGCCAGATAACCGGCAGCGGCAAGAACGGGCTGGCGCTGGAACATGCGACAGGCCGCATCGAGCGCTCCGCCATATCGGGCGCGGCGGACGCCGGCATCTATTCGGTCGAGGCGGCTGGACTGACGATATCAGCCAACACGGTCTCCGACTGCGCCAATGGCGGCATCCTCGTGCATCGCTGGCAGGCGGCCGAAGACGGCACGATGGTCACGGGCAATCGTGTCGAACGCATCGGCGCGCGCAGCGGCGGGACCGGCCAGAACGGCAATGGCATCAACGCCTTCCGTGCCGGCAACGTCATCATTTCGGGCAATGTTGTCTCGGATTGCGCTTTCTCGGCGATCCGCGCCAACAGTTCCAGCAATCTGCAGATTTCCGGCAATACCTGCTCGCGCTCGGGCGAGACCGCGGTCTATTCCGAATTCTCGTTCGAGGGTGCGGTCATCAGCAACAACATCGTCGACGGCGCGGCCAACGGCATCTCGATCGTCAACTTCAACGAAGGCGGCCGCATGGGTGTCTGCTCAGGCAACATCGTGCGCAATCTGTCGACCAGCGGGCCCTACACCGCCGATCCGCCAGGCTTCGGCGTCGGCATCGGCGTCGAGGCAGACACCATCGCTTCCAACAACGTCATCGAGAACGCGCCGCTCTACGGCATGTCGATCGGCTGGGGACCGTATCTGCGCAATGTCGTGGCCACGGGCAACATCATCCGCAAGGCCGGCACAGGCATCGTCGTCAGCGTGGTAGAGGGTGCGGGCACGGCCGTCATCTCCGACAACGTCATCGACGGCGCGTTGAACGGCGCCGTGATCGGCCAGCGCTGGGCCGAGCCGGTGACGTCAGACCTCACCCAGCTAAGCAGCAGCGGCTTTGCGCATTTGACCGTTGAGCGCAACCGCGTCAGTTGAGGGCGGCAGTCGGCCTCACCGCGCCTACCTTGGCTCCGATCCGGCTTTGGATCGGCGCATTTGCCAGTTCGATGAGTTTCGCCGCCAGGGCCTTGTCCGAACGCAGTAGCTTGGCGAGGACGGCGGCGACCATGGCTTCACTGGCGCGGTGGGCGCCATCATCGCATTTGAGCGCAATACCGAGGCCTAGTTCCGGAATTGCCGCACAGTGGACACCTTCGGCGCCGCCTTTCGCAAAAATCCGCCCAGGTGCTGCCTGCATCAGCGCGACGTCCTCGCGGCCAGTGCCGGCGACAAAGAAAGGCTCCGCCATGCAGGCAGCCAGCAGCCGCTTTGCCGCCTTGGCCCGCTCGGGGCCGAATCCATTTGTCGTGGCCATGCGGGCAAAGCCGAGCGCGAAGCTCCTGAGTGGCACCGCATAGGTCGGGATCGAGCAGCCGTCGGTCGCCCTCTCATCGGCGCCATGGATAGCACCCGTGACCGACTGCATCGCGTCGCGCACCATTTCCTGCAAGGCGTGGCCCGCCTTGACGTAGCCACTGTGCGCAATGCCGGAATGCACGCAGCTGCAGAGAAAGCCGGAATGTTTGCCGGAGCAATTGTTGTGCAGCGCATTTGGAGAACCGCCGGCTCGCGCGAGTGCAATCTCGGCGGCATGGCTCGAGGGCCAGTGCGCGCCGCATTCGAGCGCGGACCCGTCGAGGCCGGCCCTGGCCAGCATGGACCGCGCCAGTTCGACATGCTCCGGTTCGCCCGAATGCGAGGCGCAGGCCAGCGCCAGCTCGCGGTTGCCGAAGCCATAGGCATCGGCGGCACCGGTTTCGACCAGCGGCAAGGCCTGGATGGCCTTGACCGCCGAACGCGGGAACACTGGTTTCGAGGTGTCGCCGATCTCCAACACCGGTTTGCCGTCGGCGTCGAAAACCGCAACTGCACCGCGATGCGCGCTCTCGACGATCGCGCCGCGCAGAACCTCGATCAGAACCGGATTTGCCATGCCACCTCCCGCAGCGCATGACCTCGAAAATCGAAATCGATTCTCGGGGTCATGCGCAAAATCAAAGTGTTACAGCGTCCTTTGCGCGCCCCAAAAGGCGCGCCGCGCTGTAATGTCGGGGCGGTTTACCTGATCCGGTCGAGAATGGAAACGTAGTTGGCGACCGCAGCGCCACCCATGTTGAAAATGCCGCCAAGCTTCGCACCCGGCACCTGGATGCCGCCGGCTTCGCCGACAAGCTGCATGGCGGTCAAGACATGCATGGAGACACCGGTGGCGCCGATCGGATGGCCCTTGGCCTTCAGCCCGCCGGAGGGATTGACCGGCAGGCGGCCGTCCTTGGCCGTCGTGCCATCAAGCGCCAGCTTCGCGCCCTCGCCGGGCTTGGCCAGGCCCATCGCCTCGTATTCGATCAGTTCGGCAATGGTGAAGCAGTCATGCGTCTCGACAAAGGACAGGTCGTCGAGTGTCACGCCGGCGTTCTTCAGCGCACGGGTCCAGGCCTGTTCGCAGCCCTCGAAAGCCAGGATGTCGCGCTTCGACATTGGCAGGAAATCCTGCACATGCTCGTTGGCGCGGAAGGCGACGGCGCGGCGCATCTTCAGGGCGGTCGCCGTGTCGGCAAGGATAAGGGCGGCAGCGCCGTCCGAGACCAGCGAGCAGTCGGTGCGCTTGAGAGGACCGGCGACGAAGGGGTTCTTCTCGCTCTCCTGCCGGCAGAATTCATAGCCGAAATCCTTGCGCATCTGTGCATAGGGATTGTCGACGCCGTTCTTGTGGTTCTTGGCAGCGATCATCGCCAGCGCGTCCGACTGGTCGCCATAGCGCTGGAAATAGGCCTGCGCGATCTTGCCGAAGACGCCGGCAAAGCCCGCCGGTGTCTCACCATCCTCTGGTAGATAGGACGCTTTCAGCAGGTTCTTGCCAATCTCGGGTCCCGGCGTCGTCGTCATCTGCTCGGCACCGACCACCAGCACGATGCGGGCAGCGTTGGCGTCGATGGCACGGATGCCTTGCCGGACCGCCGCCGATCCCGTGGCGCAAGCGTTCTCGACACGCGTTGCCGGCTTGAAGCGCAGCCGGTCGTCGGCCTGAAGCACCAGGCTCGCGGTGAAATCCTGCGCCGAGAAGCCGGCGTTGAAATGGCCAAGCACGATCTCGTCGACCTCCTCCGGGCCGATGCCGGCATGGTCGAGCGCATCCGTCGCGACCTTGACGATGAGGTTTTCGAGCGTCTCGCCCTCGAGCTTGCCGAAGCGCGAATGCGCCCAGCCAACGATGCATACGGTCATTGCAATCTCCATCCTTGGCGCCATGCAAGGTGTATTGGGATTCAGATGATGCCGGCCTGCAAATGGCCTCCCCTGCAGCTCAACACACCTTAGCATACCGGGCTCATGGCGCACTTCGCCTTTATTGTTCAAAGATAAACATTCTCGCCCATACCGTGAAGGGCCGGAACAGGACAATCGCTTGGTACAGGTCGTGCTCACGTCGATTTTTTGTTGATTGACGCGTCAATAAAAAATAACCTCCGGCAAAAATCGGGAACAGCATGCCAAAAGTCGGAATGGAGCCACTGCGCCGCAAGGCGCTCATCGACGCTGCGATCTCGGCGATCGGCGAGCGCGGCTCGCTTGACGTAACCATGTCCGAGATCGCCGGGCGCGCCGGCGTATCCTCGGCCCTTGCCCATCATTATTTCGGCGCCAAGGACGAACTGCTGTTTGCAACGATGCGGCACATCCTCGCCGAACTGACCATCGACATGCGCCGCGCCCTGCAATCCGCCAAGTCCCCGCGCGAACGCGTCGCCGCAGTGGTCGCCGTCAACTTCTCCGACATCCAGTTCCAGGCCGAAACCATCGCGGCCTGGCTTGCCTTCTATGTCGAGGCGCAGAAATCATCGGCGTTGCGCCGATTGCTCAAGATATACGCGCGGCGGCTGCATTCGAACCTGATGAGCGGACTGACCGGCATCCTGCCCAGGGCCGAGGCCGACCGCGCCGCCGAAGCGACAGCGGCGATGATCGACGGGCTCTACATCAGGCGCGCGCTGAAGGACGGCGTGCCCAACGCCGCGACCGCGATCGCGCTGGTCGAGGACTATCTCGAAACCAAACTCGGCGAGCGGCAAAAACAGTGACGGCGAAGCGACCCAATTTCCTGATCGTCATGGTCGATCAGCTCAACGGCACTTTTTTCGCCGACGGCCCGGCAGGCTTCCTGCATGCGCCGCATTTGAAGGCGCTCGCGGCGCGTTCGGCCCGTTTCAAGAATAACTACACGGCCTCGCCGCTCTGCGCGCCGGGCCGCGCCTCGTTCATGAGCGGCCAGTTGCCGTCGCGCACCGAGGTCTATGACAACGCCGCCGAATTCGCCTCGTCGATCCCGACCTTTGCCCATCACCTGCGCGCCGACGGCTATCACACCGTGCTGTCGGGCAAGATGCATTTCGTCGGGCCGGACCAGTTGCACGGCTTCGAGGAGCGGCTGACCACCGACATCTATCCCGCCGATTTCGGCTGGACGCCGGACTACCGCAAGCCCGGCGAGCGCATCGACTGGTGGTATCACAATCTGGGCTCGGTGACCGGCGCCGGCGTCGCCGAAACCTCGAACCAGATGGAATATGACGACGAAGTCGCCTTCCACGCGGTGCAAAAACTCTACGACTTCGCGCGCATCTCCGACGATGCGGCGCACCGGCCCTGGTGCCTGACGGTTTCCTTCACCCATCCGCACGACCCCTATGTGGCGCGGCGGCAGTACTGGGATCTCTATGAGGATTGCCCGGCGCTCGAACCGGAAGTGGGCTTCATCCCCTACGACGGCCAGGATCCGCACTCGCAGCGGCTCTACAAGGCTTCCGACTACGACAGTTTCGACATCACGGCAGAGCAAATCCGCCGCTCGCGGCGCGGCTATTTCGCCAACATCTCCTATCTCGACGACAAGGTCGGCGAGCTGCTGTCCGTGCTCGAGCGCACACGCATGCTCGACGACACGATCATCCTGTTCTGCTCGGACCATGGCGACATGCTCGGCGAGCGTGGCCTGTGGTTTAAGATGTGCTTCTTCGAGGGCTCGGCGCGGGTGCCGCTGATGATCGCCGGCAAGGACATTCCCGCCGGCATGATCGAAGCGCCGGTCTCCAACCTCGACGTGACGCCGACGCTGTGCGATCTCGCCGGCATCGACATGAGTGCGATCGCGCCATGGACCGACGGCCAGTCGCTGTTGCCGCTGCTGAATGGGAAGCCACGCACCGCGCCGGTGCTGATGGAATACGCGGCCGAGGGGTCCAACGCACCGTTGGTGGCGATCCGCGAAGGCCGCTACAAGTTCGTCCATTGCGAGATCGATCCGCCGCAACTCTATGATATCGAAGCCGACCCACATGAATTGAGCAATCTCGCCGCCGGTCCGGCACATGCGGATCTGGTGGCGGCTTTCCTGGAAAAGGTGCGCGCACGCTGGGACATGGCGGCCTTCGACGCCGCCGTGCGGGCCAGCCAGGCCCGGCGCTGGGTGGTCTATCCGGCGCTGCGCAACGGCACGCACTATCCCTGGGAGTTCCAGCCGCTGCAGAAGGCCTCGGAACGCTATATGCGCAACCACATGGATCTCAACGTGCTCGAAGAGCAGAAACGCTTTCCGCGAGGCGAATGATGGCAGACCTTCTCGTCCCCTCCCTCGATCATCTCAAGCGGGCCTATGCCGTCACCTCCCGGGCGACGCAGATCACGCCGCTGCTGGAATCGGCCGCGCTTGCCCGGGAGACCGGCGCGGCGCGCGTCTTCATCAAGCCGGAATCGCTGCAATGGGCCGGATCCTTCAAGATACGCGGCGCCTATTGGCGGCTGAAGCGGCTGTCGGCCGACGAGGCGAGGAACGGCGTCGTCGCCTATTCCTCCGGCAACTTCGCGCAAGGCCTGGCGGCCGCCGGCCAGGCGCTCGGTATTCCCGTCACCATCGTCATGCCGATCGATGCGCCGGCCGCCAAGCGTGACGCGACCGCGGGCTATGGTGCGCGCGTGGTGCTGACCGACCATGGCGAGCGCGCGCGTGAAGAGGTCGCCGCGGCCAAGGCGCGCGAGATCGCCGAGACGGAAGGGCTGGCCCTGCTGCATCCCTTCGACGATCCGGAGATCGTCGCCGGCCAGGCAGGCGCCGGCCTCGAAGCGCTCGACCAGCTTGAGGCCAAGGGTGCCAGCGCCGACCTGTTGTTGTGCTCGGTCGGCGGCGGCGGGCTGATCGGCGGCGTTTCGCTGGCCTTCCACTATCTGTCGCCGGCCACCGAAATCATCGGCGTCGAGCCGGAAGGTTTCAACGGCATGGGCTCGTCATTGGCGCATGGCAGCATCGAGACCATGCCGGTCGGCCCGAAATCGATCTGCGACGGGCTGATGTCGCGGCGGCCGGGCGACGCGCCGTTCGCGGCGGTCAAGACCGCGGGTGTTCGCGGCATCACCGTCGACGACCAATCGGTGCGGCGCGCCATGCGGATCGCCTTCGAGCGGATGAAGCTGGTGCTGGAGCCGTCCGGGGCTGCGTCGCTGGCGGCACTGCTCGGCGGCAAGGTGGATGTGACTGATAAGACCGTCCTTGTTGTGGCTACCGGCGGCAATGTCTCGCTCGCCGATTTTATGGCGCATATGAACCATGCTTGAAGCGGATTTCGTTATCATCGGCTCCGGCTCCGCCGGCTCGGCCATGGCCTACCGCCTGTCGGAAGACGGCAAGCATTCGGTCATCGTCATCGAATTCGGCGGCAGCGATATCGGACCGCTGATCCAGATGCCGTCGGCGCTGTCGATCCCGCTCAATATGAGCCTTTACGACTGGGGTTTTGCCAGCGAGCCGGAACCGCATCTCGGCGGCCGCGTGCTGGCGACGCCGCGCGGCAAGGTGGTCGGTGGTTCGTCCTCGATCAACGGCATGGTCTATGTGCGCGGCCATGCCCGCGACTTCGACCATTGGGCCGAAGAAGGTGCAACGGGTTGGGGCTTCGCCGACGTGCTCCCCTACTTCAAGCGCATGGAGGACAATGACGGCGGCGAGGACGGCTGGCGCGGACACGGCGGGCCGCTGCATGTGCAGCGCGGTTCGCGTAAAAATCCGCTCTACGGCGCCTTCGTCGAAGCGGGCCGCCAGGCCGGGTTCGAACTGACCGACGACTACAACGGCTCCAAGCAGGAAGGTTTCGGGCCGATGGAACAGACCATCCGCGGCGGCCGCCGCTGGTCGGCGGCATCAGCCTATCTGAAGCCGGCGCTCAAGCGCAAAAACGTGAGTCTGGTCAAGGGCTTTGCCCGTCGGGTGATCATCGAGAATCAACGGGCCGTCGGCGTCGAGATCGAGGCTCACAAACAGATTCAGGTCGTTAAGGCGCGACGTGAGGTGATCGTCGCCGCGTCTTCGATCAACTCACCCAAGATCCTGATGCTGTCCGGCATCGGGCCGGCCGAGCATTTGCGCGAAAACGGCGTTGCCGTGGTCGCCGACCGGCCCGGCGTCGGCCGCAATCTGCAGGACCATATGGAGCTTTATATCCAGCAGGAATCGACCAAGCCGATCACGCTGAATTCCGTGCTGAACCCGTTCTCCAAGGCACTGATCGGAGCACAGTGGCTGTTCTTCAAATCCGGTCTCGGCGCCACAAACCATTTCGAAGCCGCCGCCTTCGTACGCTCGCGCGCCGGCGTCGACTATCCCGACATCCAGTACCACTTCATCCCGGCGGCAGTGCGCTATGACGGCAAGGCGGCGGCGAAGTCGCACGGCTTCCAGGCGCATGTCGGGCCGATGCGCTCGAAGTCGCGCGGCTCGGTGACGCTGCGTTCGCCGGACCCGAAAGCGAAGCCGGTGATCCGCTTCAACTACATGTCGCATCCAGACGACTGGGCGGAGTTCCGCCACTGCATCCGGCTGACCCGCGAGATCTTCGGCCAGCCGGCGTTCGACGCCTTTCGCGGCCAGGAAATCTTGCCGGGCAGCCATGTGCAGTCGGACGACGATCTCGATGTCTTCATTCGCGACCATGCCGAGAGCGCCTACCACCCGTGCGGCACCTGCAAGATGGGTCGCGCCGATGATCTGATGAGTGTTGTCGATCCGGAATGCCGGGTCATCGGCGTCGACGGGCTGCGGGTCGCTGATTCCTCGATCTTCCCGCGCGTCACCAACGGCAATCTCAACGCGCCGTCGATCATGACCGGCGAGAAGGCGTCCGACCACATTCTCGGCCGCACGCCGCTGGCGCCGTCCAACCAGGAGCCCTGGATCAATCCGCGCTGGCAGCAGTCGGACAGATAGAGCATGATCCACCCGACAGATTGAACCGTCCCTAGATCGAGCCGCCCATTCTTGGGGCGCAGACATTCGGAGACTACCCATGCGCGCCCAGCCGACGGCATCGCACTATGTCAACGGACGCTATATCGACGACGAGCAAGGAGCGCCGCTGCCGGTCATCTATCCGGCAACCGGCGAGACCATCGCCATGCTGCGCTCGGCGACGCCGAATGTGCTGGAACTCGCCATCGAGGCCGCACGCACCGCGCAGCCGGCCTGGGCGCGGCTGAAGCCGGTCGAGCGCGGCCGCATCCTGCGCCGCGCCGCCGACATTCTGCGTGCCCGCAATGCCGACCTCGCCCGCATCGAGACGCTCGACACCGGTAAGGCGATCCAGGAGACGCTGGTGGCAGATGCGCCTTCCGCCGCTGACTGCCTTGAATATTTCGGCGGCGCGATTGCCGCCTACAATGGCGAGGCCGTCGATCTCGGCGGGCCCTTCGCCTACACGCGGCGCGAGGCGCTTGGCGTCTGCGTCGGCATCGGCGCCTGGAATTATCCGATCCAGATCGCCGGCTGGAAATCCGCGCCGGCGCTCGCCATGGGCAATGCCATGGTGTTCAAGCCGTCGGAAAACACGCCGCTTTCGGCACTGGCGCTCGCCGAAATCTACAGCGAGGCCGGCCTGCCCGACGGGCTGTTCAACGTCGTTCAGGGCTATGGCGATGTTGGCGCGGGCCTTGTCGGCCACGATGTCGTCGCCAAGGTTTCGGTCACCGGCTCGGTGCCGACCGGGCGCAAGGTGCTGTCGCTTGCCGGTTCGAAGATGAAGCACGCGACGATGGAGCTCGGCGGCAAGTCGCCGCTGATCGTCTTCGACGACGCCGACATCGAAAACGCCATTGGCGGCGCCATGCTCGGCAATTTCTACTCCACCGGCCAGATCTGCTCGAACGGCACGCGGGTCTTCGTGCAGAGCGGCATTCATGACCGCTTCGTCGAGCGGCTGGTCGAGCGGACGAAGAAAATCCGCGTCGGCGACCCGCTCGATCCCGAAACGCAGATGGGACCATTGGTCTCCAAGGCGCAGCACGACAAGGTCGTCGGCTATATCGCGGTCGGCAAGCAGGATGGCGCTGTTCTCGCCTGCGGCGGCAACGTGCCTTCGCTGCAGGGTTTCCAGGGCGGCTTCTTCGTCGAACCGACGGTGTTCACCGGTGTCACCGACACCATGCGCATCGCCCGCGAGGAGATTTTCGGACCGGTCATGAGCGTGCTGAAATTCGACGGCGAGGACGAGGTGATCGACCGCGCCAACGACACCGAATTCGGCCTTGCCGCCGGCGTCTTCACCCGCGACCTGCCACGCGCCCACCGCGTCATCGCCGAGCTGCAGGCCGGCACCTGCTGGATCAACGCCTACAATCTGACGCCGGTGGAAATCCCCTTCGGCGGCTTCAAGCAGTCCGGCATCGGCCGCGAGAATTCTCTGGCGGCATTGGCGCTCTACTCGCAACTGAAGTCGATCTATGTCGAGACCGGGGACGTGGCGAGCCCGTATTGAGCCGAGCCTAGACCGCCTCCGCCGCCGTCCCATCCAGATACTGCGTCAGTGCGCAGACCAGATGATAAAAAATGCTGGCCGGAACATCTGACGCCAGTGAGCGGCCGCGTTCGTCGATGCGATCGATCCACAGGCCGAGCGGGGCCGGGTCGATGTGCCAGCGGAACAGCCGGCCGACACGGGCCTCGATCTCGGGCTTCAGGTCGGGGCCGCCTGAGCCGTCCAACGCGATCGCCGCCTTGATGGCTTCGGCCTGCGGCCAGCTGCGCGAGATCAGGTCGAGCGGCAGGCCTTGCCTGGAGACGGCGCCATAGGCAAGGCCGGTGGCCCGGTTGAGGCCGTTGGCGATGGCCGAGGCGTAGAGTTTCCTGGCGAAGCCGCTCAGTTCGGCCTGGCCGCTGCGTCCGGCGAAATCGACCAGGAGCGAAGCCCATTCGAAGTGATGGCCTGGCTCGGTCCAGCCGCCTTTTTCGCCTGCGGCCGGCTTCCATTCGGCATCGAAATATTCGCCGAGCGTCCAGCTCTCGGCATCGAAGAAATGGCTGCGGAAGAGGTCGATGATGCGCGCCGCGCGGCGCAGATGGGCGCGCTCGCCGGTCGCCTGATACCAGGCGAGAAAGGCTTCCAGCAAATGCATATGCGGATTTGAGCGACGCTCGCCCTCTCCGTCCGATGTCTCGAGGAAGCCAGTCATGCGATGATCCTCGAGATGGGCGTCGAGGAAGGCGAAGGTTTCCTCACCGAGCCGCAAGGCATCGGGATTGCCTGACATATGCGCATGCGCCAGCGCCAAGAGCACGCAGGAATGATCGTAGGCGTCTTCCGTGGCGTCGGCGACAGCGCCGTCGACATTCAGCGTGCGCACCCAACCGCCGCGTTGGGTGCGACCCTTTCCTGCCATGAAGTCGATGCCATGCGAGATCAGCCGCTCGGCCGGGCCAGTCCAGCCGCGCTCCTTGGCAACCGCGAAGGCATAGACCTGGCGGGCCTGCGTGCGCATGCGCTTCGGCTTTATCAGCGGTGAGCCGTCGAAGCCAAGCGCTTCATGGAAGCCGCCATAGCGCTCGTCGACGCCCGATGTCGACCACAGCGGCAAGGTTTCCTGGAACAGCCAGTGGTGCACGCGCCGCCGCCAGGCGCCGCTTTCGATGACGCGATCATGCGCCGGGGTGAATCTGGTTTCCAGCCGGCCCGATTTCTCGAGCTGCTCGACCACCTTCTTGACGTGCTGGCTGTGGCTTACCGGAGCGACGAAAGTGGCGTCCGATGTCGAGACGATGGCAACATCCTTCATGCCGATCGCCGACAAAAGGCGGCCGTCGCTGCGGATGTAGGAGTTCTCGCAATCGATGGCGACGACATCGCCGACAATGACATTGCCCAGGTCATCGGCAGGGCCGACATCGAGCAGGGACTGCCAGGAGCCGAGATCGTTCCAGCGAAAGCCCGCCGGCACCATCGCGATGTCCCTCGCCCGCTCCATGATGGCATAGTCGATCGAATTCGATGGGATGGCCGCGTAGAGCTCGAGCGGCATATAGAGGCCGGACAGATCCGATGTCGCCGCTGTGTAGGCCGCTTCGGTCGACTGCCAGATGTCCGGCTGGAACATAGCGAAAGCGTCGCGCATGGCACCGGCGCGAAACAGAAAGATGCCGGTGTTCCAATAGAAATTTCCGGCTTCGAGATAGCCCTGCGCGGTCGCCAGGTCCGGCTTTTCGACGAAGCGCGAAACGTCGAACACTCCGCCCTTCTCGGCGGAGACCTCGATATAGCCATAGCCGGTTTCGGGCTGTGTCGGCTTGATGCCGAACACAACGAGCCGGCCCGCGCGCGCCGCCTCGGCGCCTGCCTCGACGCTCTGCCAGAATTGCCCTGCCGTCGATATTTCGTGATCCGACGGCACCACCAGCATCAGGCTGTCGCCGAATTCGGACAAGGTGCGCAGCGTTGCAAGGGCCACCGCCGCGGCGGTGTTGCGCCCTGTGGGTTCGAACAGCGGACCGCCACCGGCAAGATCGAGGCCGGCGAGATCGGCATGAACGCGTTCGGCGTGGCGCTCCGAGGCAATCAGGAAGATCGGAGTTTTACCGTCGGGCCTTACCGCCAGGCGGCGCAAGGTCTTGGCCAGCATGGAGCCATCACCCGAAAAATCGTGAAACTGCTTCGGATTGTCCTCGCGCGACAACGGCCAGAGCCGCGAGCCGACGCCGCCGCTCATGACAAAACTGACGATGCGCTGACTCATTCGGGTCTCGCTGAGAAGTTGGTCGGAAGTAGCAGACATGCCTTAAGCCGTGTTTGCCCGATTGGAAATCCGCTCGACCGCCAGGTCGATGAAGGCCTTAACCGGGGGTGAAAGGTGCCGGCTGCTGGGAAAGAGAACGTGCAGGCCGCCGGCCGGCGTCGTGTAGCCGTCCAGAACGCGCCGCAACCGCCCCTCGTTGATCAGCCCGTCGGCCAGCGGCTGGGGCAATTGGGCAATGCCGAAACCCGCGAGCGCGGCCGCCACCACCGCCTGCATCTCGTTGGCGGCGAAGCGCCCGGCGACGACGACAGTTTCCTGGCCTTGTGGTCCATCCAGCACCCGATGAGCGCCTGAGGCCGACGGGCCCGCGATGACGCATCGATGGCGGGCAAGATCGGCCGGGCCTTCCGGCATCCCGTAGCGTGCGAGATAGTCATGGCTGGCGCAGAGCAGCCTGTGCGTGGAACCCAGCCTGCGGGCGATGAGCGTCGAATCCTCGAGCCTTCCGGTGCGGAAGGCAAGGTCGATGCCGTCCTCGATCAGGTAGAGCTTGTCGACACGGCGGCTGACGGTCGTCTTGGGCATAGCCAGCAGGCGCGCGGCAGCGGTGAAGCTGCCGGCTTCGACGACGCGGGCAAACACGACGACATCGTTGAGATCGATCATTGTATTTATTTGTGGGACAATTTTTTCCAATTATAGGCAATTATCAACGAGATAGAGCCTAATTTTGCTCCAGACAACAGCAGAGCGACGACGCGGCACTGATGTTCGAATGGTTCGACCGGGTCGGCTACGCTGTCGATATCGCGGCCTTGCGCAGGCAATTTCCCGAGGTGCGGTGGCACGGTTTTGCCGACTGGGCGCACGCGTTCGACTGGGGCGCCAGCGGCCTGCGCGGCGAAAGCTGCTGAAATGCGACAGAAGCGCTGCCATTGCCGCTTGCAGGAATGAAGTGTGGCGGCTATAAGCCCGCCGTCTGGTCACGGAGTGTAGCGCAGCCTGGTAGCGCACCTCGTTCGGGACGAGGGGGTCGCAGGTTCAAATCCTGCCACTCCGACCAGAAAAAACAGATACTTAAATATCTGTTCTCCCGATGCCCACGGTTTGGGATCGCGTTTTACGCGCAGCGGGAGCGTAGCCCTATGTCCTTCCTGCTCCCTACGATGCTGCTCGCCAATTGGCCGGTCGTTCTGGACGGCGACACGATCGTGCTCGATGGAACGCATGTCCGAATCGCCATCTCCTCTCGACGCAGCGGCGTGAGACGGGCATTCTTGTGGATGTTCATTCGGACCCTCCGATGAGTGCTGAAGCCTGGTAACTCCAGTCTCCTTGGTCCGGTCCGAAGGGACAACCTCCTGAAAGCTCACAGCTCGTCGGCATGTTTTCCCGAGGAATGCCAGAATGCCGGTGGCATCGGAGCCAATATGAAAAGACTGGTTTTCGCAGCGGTGGTGTTTGCATTTGCCTGCCATTGCGCGCCTTCTCAGGCGGACGATGAGCGGTCATGCCAGATCATGGCAGCCGCAACCCTGCTTTCCGGGAAGACCAACTGCAGAGACGGCGACATCGCCACCATCGCCGGCGTCACCGCCAAAGAGGTGCCGGAAGCGATAGCCAGGTATTGCGATTTTTGGGCACAGATCGTCGTGCTGCCCGTCGCGAGCGCGTCCGATGCATCGAGCCACTTCGTTCTTTGCAAGTACCGCCAGCGAGAGGCGGCCCCCTCTCAGCCTTAGCCCTACGGCTGGCCCATTCGGTTTGCCGGAGGCGGTCCGACTGTCCTGGGACACCCCGGAACCAAAGGGCCTAGCGGCAGTTATCCAACGAAGGGCTAATCAAGGTAATGGAGAAATTGCAATGAAATCAATTATCATGTGCGCCTTGGCGCTTTCCATCGGATTGCCGGCTGTCGCTTCGGCGGCCGAAGCCGACGTCATCATCAGGACTCACCATCGCCACCACAGCAACGTCAAGATCATCAACGAGTACGGCCAGCGCCTGCATCACCGCCACCACGGTACGGTAGCGTTCTACGATCATGGCCGCCGGCACCATCGTCCAGATGCCGTCATTGTCACGAGCTCGGTCTCCAAGCACCATCACCGTCGCCCCGTGGTGATCCAAAACAACGACTATTGATCGGCCCTAAGGCCCGGCTCGTTACAGCCGGGCCTTCTGCATGAAATCTGAAATGCCGCTGGGCGATCTGCGTGCCGGCACAAGGCATCATCGACGAACGGCCGCGCGATTAGAATGCCATTCGGCCTCGCGAAATCTCGCCTTGTAGGCTGGAATGCCGGCTACGGCGCCTGCAGACATTTGGGTTCGCCCACCACGCCAGCGCAGCGGACGAACCCTATCGGCGCAGGAAGGGACGTAGCTGCGCCAATCTGCCAAATATTCGTACTCGTCGGATGGTCAGCCAAAGGCTATTCCAATCGCCATGAAGGTGATGGGCATGGCGAAGATCACTGCAAGCAACCAGCGTGCCTGGCGAACACTGTTGTCCATCAGCTTCCTCCCGAACGTGTAGGCGACAACGGCTACGAACGGTGGCCGTTCCGAGCAGCACCACAGGCAGGACCATTGCATTTTGCGGCCAGACCAAGGTCCGGCGCTCCGCCGGACCGAAGCCCAGCCAGGGAACGTTTTCGCTGCGGCTCAGTTTCGAGTGGTTGGGCGCGGGGACGATCAAACGAGGAAGCGAAACTGGATGAACGTCACCATGTCTAACAGCGAGGCCATACAATCCGATGTCTTAGGGGTGCGCGTAGCTGACCTCGAGGCCAGAATGCGGCAGGCCCGGATTACCATGAGCGAAATGAAGACCTTCCAAAAAGTCGCGGCCATGATGGTCGGCGGACGAGGCAGCATTGATGGCGACGATTTGATCGCCGCGTCCTTCGTTGCGGACACATTCCTGGACGAGAAAACGCTCTGAAACCATGCGGACAATCAGCAAGCTTTTTGATTCCCACGCCGAAGCCGCCCGGGTTGCTGGAGAGCTGGTGGCGGTCGGTGTTCCGCGCGTTCAGATTGCCATTATCGGGCCCTACCAGGACGAACTAACAGTCCTAAGGTCTCCAAGCGTCATCCTTTGTGCCGTCGGTGCGGCATTGGCTTGCGTGAGCGCCCTCGCGGTCTACGGCGTCAGTTCTCCTCCGGCCGGACTGCCGGCAACAGCACTGGTTTGCGCGGTCTGTGGCGGCGGTGCCGGCAGGCTGCTCGGTGCCTTCATGACCACAGCGGCAAGGTCGGATGATCGCAGCGTTGCCGAGGGCATCGTCTTGGTGACGGCGCATGTCGATGAAAATGAGACCGGCATCGCCCAGGCAGTGCTGGACGGTTGCGCTCCCACCGCATTCATCGCCGAAGCAGCCTGAATTTCAGGCAGGCTGAACGAACGGCGGCACGAAGGCTGGGCGCCACAACCAGCGCGAGCCGCCGAGGTCGCACCGTCGGCCAAGAATCGACGGAAGGCCGCCCCGGCATCAGCCGAGGCGGCCCCTCTTCGTTTCCAGTGATTGCATCAAGACACGCGACGGACACCAACTTCGAGGGACCGGGAACGTTCCCATATCGGCTGGCCTCTGTGGTCCATGCCCGTAGGGCTCTTTCGCGAGCCCAATCTTTGACGAAATAATCGTCGGCTCCAGATAGTTCGGTGGATATGATGAAGCCAGTGAAACGGTGAGCCGGTGTGGACATGAATTTGATCGCGACGACGACCTCGACACCGGTTCTTGTGATTGCGGCGCTTCTCGTTACCGGCTGCTCGTCGATCGGCAGGACCGCCGATCCGGCGACGTACGATAGAATGAGCTGCACCGAACTCAACAGCGCGCTAGGCGAAAAGGCCACCGAAATCTCACAGACCGCCATCACCCGGGGCAAGGTCGTCAACACCAGTGTTCCGCGTTGGCTGCTTGGTGTTTCGCGCGTGAAGACCGCTGTCGCCAACCGTGAGACTGCCCGGATCGACCGGCTGAAACAGCAGCAGGACGCCATCGCCGCTGCGCGCGCGCGCAATTGTCCCAAGTCAGCGGGCTGAGCGAACGGACGCCGCCAAGATGATTGCCTTACCTGAAACGTCTCAGGCGCTTAGCCGGAATCGGGTGACATCGATCGCCGCCGCCATCAGCGTCTGCGTGTAGACGTGCTGCGGGTTGCTGAAGATTGCCTCTGTAGGCCCCTCCTCGACGATCTTGCCCTGTTTCATGACGATGATGTAGTCGGCCATGGCGCGCACCACGGCGAGGTCGTGGCTGATGAACAGGTAGGACAGTTCATGGTCCGCCTGCAGCTTGCGCAGGAGTTCGACGATCTGTTTCTGCACCGAGCGGTCGAGCGCCGAGGTCGGTTCGTCCAGCACGACCATCTTTGGTTTCAGGATCATGGCGCGGGCAATGGCGATGCGCTGCCGCTGGCCGCCGGAGAATTCGTGCGGGTAGCGGTTGCGGGCGTTGGGATCGAGGCCGACTTCACGCAAGGCCTCGACCGCGCGCTGGTCGCGCTGCTTGCCCGAAAGATTGGGCTCATGCACCAGCAGCCCTTCGGTGATGACCTGGCCGACGGTCATGCGCGGCGACAGCGAGCCGAAAGGATCCTGGAAGACGAGTTGCATCTGGCGCCGCAGCGGCCGCATCGCCTGGCGGTCGGCTGTCGAAATGTCGCGATCGCCAAAACGAATCAAGCCATCGCTCGGCAGCAGCCGCAGCAGAGCGCGGCCAAGCGTCGATTTTCCCGAGCCGGACTCGCCGACAATGCCGATGGTCTGGTTACGCTGCAGCCGGATCGAAATGTCGTCGACGGCGCGCAGCATCAGCGGCTCGCCGGCCAGAAACCCGCCGCCGATCCTGAATGTGACCTCGACATGCCTGCCTTCGAGCACCACGGGTGCATTGGCGGGCGGGGGCGCCTTGCTTCCCGTCGGCTCTGCCGCCAGCAGCATCTTGGTATAGGCGTGCTGCGGGTTGGCGAAGATCGCTCCCGCCTCGCCCTCCTCGACCACCTCGCCCTGGCGCATGACATAGACCCGATCGGCGAAGCGCCGGACGATGCCGAGATCGTGGGTGATGAAGACGATGGCCATGCCGAGCTTGCGCTGCAATTCGGCGAGCAGCATCAGGATCTGCGCCTGGATGGTCACGTCGAGCGCCGTGGTCGGCTCGTCGGCGATCAGGATGTCGGGATCGTTGGCGAGCGCCATGGCGATCATCACACGCTGGCGCTGGCCGCCGGACATTTCGTGCGGGTAGGATTTCATCCGCCGTTCGGGATCGGGAATGTGCACCAGCCGCAAGAGCTTGAGCGCCTCTTCGCGCGCCTCGGCGGCATTCAGGCCGCGATGCCGGCGGATCGGTTCGATCAGCTGATTGCCGATCGAATAGAGCGGATCGAGCGAGGTCATCGGCTCCTGGAAGATCATGCTGATCTTGGCGCCACGCACCTTGTTCAGGTCGGATTTACTCAGCGTCAGCAGGTTGCGGCCGCGATAGTCGACGCTGCCCGTGGCCTCGCCGTTCGAGGCGAGCAGGCTCATCGCCGCCATCATGGTCTGGCTCTTGCCGGAGCCGGACTCGCCGACCACGGCGACGGTCTCGCCGGCATTGACGTGGATGTTGATGCCCTTCACCGCTTCGACCGCGCCGTCGAGCGTGCGGAAGCGGACACGCAGGTCCTTGACGCTGAGGATCGTTTCGGGAGTGGCCATGTCAGCGGTGCCCATCTTTATCGATCTCTCGGGTCGAGCGCGTCGCGCAGGCCATCGCCGACGAAGTTCAGCGCAAACAGCGTCGAGACGAGGAAGAAAGCAGGAAACAGGAGCAGCCAGTTGGCGGTGCCGATGTTCTTGGCGCCGACCGAAATCAGCACGCCCCAGCTGGTCATCGGCTCCTGCACGCCAAGGCCGAGGAACGACAGGAAACTCTCCAGGATGATGACCTGCGGCACCAGCAAGGTCATGTAGATGACGACCGGGCCGAGCAGATTGGGGATGACGTGGCGCAGCAGGATGCCGCGCTGGCCGACGCCCATGGCTTCCGCCGCCTGGACATATTCCTGGCGGCGGATCGACAGCGCCTGGCCGCGCACGATGCGCGCCATGTCGAGCCACAGCACCGCGCCAACCGCCAGGAACATCAGCACGAAGTTGCGGCCGAAGAACACCACCAGCATGATGACGAAGAAGATGAACGGCAAGGAATAGAGCACATCGACGATGCGCATCATCACCTCGTCGATCCTGCCGCCGGAGAAACCCGCGGCGGCGCCATAGACCACCCCGATCACCACCGCGACGACGCCGGCGAGCAGGCCGATGGCCAGTGAGATGCGACCGGCCATCAGCGTGCGCGAGAGCAGATCGCGGCCGGTGTTGTCGGTGCCGAACAGAAAATATTGCTGCTTGACCGACGCGCTCATCGTCACTTCCAGACCGTCGGGCGACTTGCTCTCGATCTTGGTGTCGTCAAAGGCATCGGAGCGGTCGAGGTAGCGGATGTTGCGGTCATCGATCGGCTTGGTCGACTTGACCGTGACGAAGACCTGATTGCCCTCCTGGTGCCATTCCTTGATATCGACCCGCATGCGCTTGATCGCATCATTGAGCGCGGACTCGATCATGTCGGGCTTCGGATAGGCTGTCAGGCTTGGCGGCATGCGCACATAGTCGGCATAGATGGTCGTGTACTGATGCGGCACGAACCAGGGGCCAAACACGCTGACGAGCCCGATCAAGGCGAGGTAGTAGAGGCTGAACATGGCGGCGCGGTTGGCCTTGAGACGCGCCCAGGCATCGCCCCACAGCGAGCGGCCGACGATAGCGGGAGCAGTGGCTGCGATGTCAGTCATAGCGCACCCTCGGGTCGACGACCGCGTACATGACGTCGACGATCAGGTTGAAGACGATGGTGAAGATGGCGATCACCACCACCGTTCCCATCACCAGCGTGTAATCGCGGTTGAGCGCGGCATCGACGAAGTAGCGGCCGACGCCGGGAATGGAGAAGATCGTCTCGACTATGACGGAGCCGGTCAAAAGGGCCGCCGCCGCCGGGCCGGTGAAGGAAACGATCGGCAGGATGGCGCCGCGCAAGGCGTGTTTGACCACAACCGACCAGTCGGAAAGGCCGAGCGCGCGGGCGGTGCGGATGTGATGGGATCGCAGCGATTCGATCATCGAGCCGCGCATCAGGCGGGCGACGATGGCGATCTGCGGCAAGGCAAGCGTCAGCACCGGGCCGACCTTGTTGATGAAGGCGCCATCGCCCCAGCCGCCGATCGGCAGAAGTTTCCAGGTCAGGCCGAAGAGAAGCTGGATCACCGGCGCGATGACAAAGGTGGGGATGGTGCTGCCGGCCGTGGCCAGCGCAATCACCGTATAGTCGCCAAGCTTGTTCTGGTTGAGCGCGGCGATGGAGCCGAGCACGGAACCGAGCAGCAGCGCCAGGATCAGGGCCGAGGCGCCGAGTTGCACCGAAATGGGCAGGCCCTTGGCGAACAGTTCGGTGACGGTGAAATCCGGCATGTTGTAGCTCGGGCCGAAATTGCCGCGTAAGAGATTGCCGAGATAGTGGACATATTGCAGCCAGAGCGGATCGTTGAGGCCGAACTGGGCTTCAAGGTTGGCTTTGATCTCGGGGCTCAGCCCCCGCTCCTGGTTGAATGGCCCGCCTGGCGCGACGCGCATCAGGAAGAACGCCATCGTCACAATGACGAACAGCGTCGGTATGGCGGTCAAAAGCCGCCGGAATACGTATCGCAGCATCGGTGCCCCACTTGATCCGGAACACGCCTGTCCGATTGGACCATTGTGCTCCAGCCTTCAAATTTTCGCACCGGATTTTCCGAAAATCGATTGCGCGTCCCGGCCGATGCGATGGCAAACCAGCACCGCCGCGCACGAAGTGCGCGGCGGCTTGGCCAGGGATCAGTCCTTGCTGACGAAACGCGACGGATGGACATCCATCACATTGTCGACGAAGCCATGCAGCTTCGAGGACACGATGTCGTGGTAGCTGTAGTAGAGCAGCGGGATCTGGCCGACATCGTCGACGAGAATGCGTTCGGCCTCGGAGAGTTCCTTCATGCGCTCCTCGGGCTTGCCTCCGGCGGCGGCTGCCTTGTCCATCGCTGCTTCATAGGCCGGGCTGTTGTAGTTCGAGTAGTTGTTGCCGCTCGCCTTGCGCGAGATGCCAAGGAAGGTTTCCGGATCCTTGTAGTCGGCGATCCAGGCGGCACGCGCCACGTCATAGTCGCCCTTCTGCTCGAGGAAGGAGTAGTGCGTCTTGGTGTCGGTGTTGAGCAGCGTGACGTCGACGCCAAGCGGCTTCAGCTGCTCCTGGATGGCGACCGCGGTGTTCTTGTGATTTTCCGAGGTGTTGTAGCGGATTTCCATCTTCAGCGGATGTTCGGGCGTGTAGCCGAGTTTCTCAAGGATTTTCTTGGCCGCGTCCTCGCGGTCTATCTGCGGCATCTCGGCATATTTGGCCATTGCGGGCGTGTAGCCCTCGATGCCGGGAGGCACCATCGAATAGCCGGGCAGCATCGAGTTCTGCCAGACCTTTTCGGCGATGAAGTCGCGGTCGATCGCCATCGAGATGGCGTTGCGCAGTTCAGGGTTGTTCCACGGCGCCTTGTCGGTCTTGATGGCGTAATAATAGGTGCCGAGATAGGGGCCGACATGGATCTGGTCGCCGAACTTGGTCTTGAGGTCGGCAAGCTGTTCGGTCGGCAGATCGTCATAGCTGTCGAGTTCGCCTGCCTCGAAGCGCTTCATCGCCGATGAGCGGTCTTCGGTCGGGATATAGTTGACCACGTCGAACTTGACAGTTGCGGCGTCCCAGAATTTCGGATTCTTGACCAGCTTCATGTGGTCGTTGGGAACCCATTCTGCCAGCGTGTAGGCGCCGTTCGAGACGAGCTTGCCGGGCTTGATCCAGTCGGCGCCGAGTTTCTCAATCGAAGCCTTGCTGACCGGATAGGTCGCCTGGTGGGTCAGCATCTCCAGGAAGTAGGGCGTCGGCGCCTTCAGGGTCACTTCCAGGGTGTTGGCGTCGATGGCCTTGACGCCCATGTCCTCGGGCTTGCCTTTCTTGGTGTTGACGTCCTCGGCGCCCTTCACCGGATACAGCATCGAGGCGTATTCGGCCCCGGTCGCCGGATCTTCCAGCCGGTGGAAGGCGTAGACAAAGTCGTCCGCCGTCACCGGGCTGCCGTCCGACCACATGCCGTCCTTGCGCAGCTTGAAGGTGTAGACGGTGCCGTCATCCGACACCGTCCAGCTTTCGGCGGCGCCCGGAATGAGATTTGCCTTCTCGTCCTGCATGACCAGTCCCTGGAACAGGTCGCGCAGCACGTTGGCTTCATACACCGTCGAGGTCTTGTGCGGGTCGACCGACTCCGATTCGGCGGCGGTGCCCCTGTTATAGACGCTCTCGGCGAACGCCGGCGAGTAGAATGCGCCGGCGGCTACCGCCATGGTGGTGGCGAATACCGTCGCCTTCAGCATGTTTTTCAGCATGAAGTTCTCCCTGTCGGCGCTGCCCGCGGCGCGCCTTTGAGTGTTGACGCCCCGGAACCGATGCCTGGTTCCTTTGAGCGTGCCGCCGGTTCCCCCCGGCAGCTGGTGGCAGGAGACTAGACAGGAGGTAAGCTCTTTTCAACCGAGTACTGATTGACCCTAAGTCAATCCTCAAAAACGAAGAAGCAACAGCTAAATTAGAACGGCATTTTCAATCGCGCGCATCCCCAGGTTGCACCCAGAGTTTTCGCTTTCTGCATGCGAACTTTGGCAAGCTGGTATCATGGTACAGAACCTCATTTCCAGGCTCCGAAGACGTGCGTTCCGAACAGACAATTCGGGAACGTCGGCGGTCGAGTTCGCCCTGCTGTCGCCGATTTTTATCCTTCTTCTGCTCGGAATGGTTGCGTACGGTATCTATTTTGGTGCTGCCAACTCGATCCAGCAGATCGCGGCGGATGCCGCCCGGACGGCTATAGCCGGGTTGAATCAGACCGAGCGGCAGACGCTCGTTGCCGCCTTCCTCGCCAACAATGCCGGTGGTTACCCCTTCGTGGACGCCAGCAAACTGACCTACCAGGCCAATGACAGCGTGGCCGACGGCAGCCAGTTCGTGGTGTCGGTCTCGTACGATGCACACAACCTGCCGATCTGGAATCTCTTCCCGGGCATAGCCATGCCAGGGACCACCATCAAGCGTCAGTCAACGATCAGGGTTGGGGGTATCTGAATGCTGCAGCGTGCGGGCAAGGGCATCGGCCGGCTTGCACGGTCTATGATGGAGGACAGGAAGGCGAATTTCGCCGTCATGACCGCGCTGAGCGCGCCGGTCGCCCTGGCGCTGGCCGCGGTGGCCATCGATGAAGCCTCCATCTACTCGGAGCGCCGGCAGGCCCAGGCGATGGTCGATCTGGCGGCGATCACCGCAGCCTCGAACATCAACAATGTCAACACGGCGGTCGTCACCACGCTCACCGACAACGGCATGCCGGGTGTCGTCGTTCAAGCCTCGGGCCAGACCATTGCCGCGGCCCTCGGCAAGACCGTGGTGACGGTCACGCAGGGCCGATATGCCTCGACGACCACCAACGTCACCCAACGCTTCCAGGCGGGCGTGACACCCTACAATGCGGTACGTGTCACGCTGGCGAAAGTCCCCACCCGCTATTTTGCAAGTTCGCTCATCCCCACTCCGGTCATCGGCACCCAAGCCACGGCCAGCATGACGCCGCAGGCGGCATTCTCGGTGGGGTCGAGACTGCTCGGCGTCAATGGCGGCATCCTCAATGCTTTGCTGAGCGGGCTCCTCGGCGGCAACATTTCGCTCAGTGTCATGGACTATAACGGGCTGATCTCGGCCGATGTCAGCGTCTTGTCCTTCATCAGTGCGCTCGCCATACAATTGAACATCACGGCCGGCACCTATTCGGACGTACTGGCCTCGAAAGCGACTGTCGGCCAGATCGCCACCGCCATGGCCAACGTCCCCGGCCTCGGCAACACGGCCAAGGTCGCCCTGCAGACCATCGCCTCCAAGTCGACCAGCACGGTCAAGATCCCGCTCAGCAGCCTTGTCGATCTCGGCTCCGTCGGCAGCCTGGGCCTCGGGCAACAGCCGTCCGGCTTCGGCGTCGATGCAAGCGCCATGGGAATGCTGACCGCCGCCGCCGTGCTCGCCAACGGCACCAACCAGGCTGCGGTGGATCTCGGCGCCACCATTCCGGGATTGCTCTCGACCAAGCTCAACATCGCCATCGGGCAGCCGCCGCAATCCTCGCCCTGGCTCGCGGTCGACGGCATCGGCACTGTCGTGCGCACCGCCCAGACGCGCATCAAACTGACGGCCTCCGTCGGTGTCGGCACGCCGGGCCTCGGCGGCGGCAGCAGCCTGCTCGCCGTCAACCTGCCGCTCAATGTCGAAGTCGCCTATGCCGAAGCCAAGCTGACCGACATCAGCTGTCCGACAGGGCCTTCCAGCATCAGCGTTTCGATCGCCGCGCACCCGGGCGTTGCCCAGCTTAACCTGGCTAACAGCAACAATCCCTCCGGCTTCGCCGATTTCAGCCAGCCGCAGACCTTCACCGATGCGGACATCGCCGATGTGAAGCTGCTGTTGATACCGCTGATCCAGGTGATGGGTTCGGCCGCGACCGCCATCACCAACAACAATCCGCAGACCTTGACGTTCAATGCGACCGACATCGCCAACAAGACGGTCAAAACCGTTTCGACGCGCAACATCTCGCAGTCGCTCACCACGTCGCTGGTCAACAACCTGTCGCTTTCGGCCAATGTGCTTGGTCTCGGCATCGATCTCACCGCGCTGCTCGGAACGGTCAAACCGGCGGTGGTGACCCTGCTCAACACCGTAACGGCGCCCGTCGACGACTTGCTCTACAATGTGCTGTCCGCGCTGGGTGTCGGCGTCGGCCAGGCCGACATACGCGTCACTGGAGCGACCTGCGGTCGGGCGGTGCTCGTTCAGTAAGGTTTTCGTGGCCAAGCGGGTCGCCTGGCCAAGGCGCAGTCGAACGGCCGGTCAGTCGAGCCGGCCAAGGAAGCAACCGACAGCCGGCAGCGAAAGCGCTTCTTCCTCGCCGGCAGCGTTGCCAGCCAGGACAGCAGCGACAGCGCCAATATCCGGCGGCAAGGGCCAATTCGCCGGCTCTCCAGCGAAATTGAAGACGCAGAGCAGTTTCTGCCCGCCGCCTTCGCGGATGAAGGCCAGCACGTCGCCTTCGGCGTCGAGAAAGCGGATCGAACCGCTGACCAGCGCCGGATGGCGCCTGCGCAAGGCGAGCGTCGAACGGTAGGCGGACAACACCGATTGGTCGCTGCCGTTCTGCACATCGGCGGCGCGGGCGCGATGGCTGGCGGGGACCGGCAGCCAGGGTTTGCCCGTCGAGAAGCCCGCATTGTCGGCGCCGGCTTCCCAAACCATCGGCGTGCGGCAGCCATCCCTGCCCTTCACACCGGGCCAGAAACGGATGCCGACGGGATCGCGCAGATCCTCATAGGCAAGCTCCGCCTCCTCCAGGCCGAGTTCCTCACCCTGATAGAGGCAGATCGAACCGCGCAGGCAGGCGAGCAGCATGATCGAGAATCTGGCCACCGCCTCGGCATCGCCATCCGGCGCTGTCCAGCGGCTGACATGGCGCACCACGTCATGGTTGGAAAACGCCCAGCAGACCCAGCCTTCGGCAACCGCATGTTCGAAGGCCTCGACGCAGCCGCGCACATGCGCCGCCGAGAACCGCGGACCGAGCAGGTCGAAGGTGTAGCACATCTGCAGCTTGTCGCCGCCGGAGGTGTAGGCGGCCAGCGTCTGCAGCGAGCGGCTCTCATCGCCGATTTCGCCGACGGCGGCGCGCTCTGGATATTCGTCGAGCAGCGCCCGGAAACGCCTGAGGAAAGCCCGATTCTCCGGCTGCGTTTTGTCGAACAAATGCTCCTGGTAAAGGTAGGTGTTGGTCTCGCCATTGGTGCCGGCGACGCTCGACGCCAGGGGCGGATTGCTGCGCAGCCAGCGGTCGTGGAAATAATAGTTGACGGTGTCGAGCCGGAAGCCGTCGACGCCGCGCTCCAGCCAGAAGCGCACCGTGTCCAGCAGCGCGTCCTGGACCTCCGGATTGTGGAAATTCAGATCGGGCTGCGAGGCAAGGAAATTGTGCATGTAATATTGCCGGCGGGTCGAATCCCACTCCCAGGCCGGGCCGCCGAAGACGGACAGCCAGTTGTTGGGCGCATTGCCGTCGGGTTTCGTATCGGCCCACACGTACCAGTCGGCCTTGGGATTGTCGCGGCTGGCGCGGCTCTCGATGAACCATTCGTGTTTGTCGGATGAGTGCGACAAGACCTGGTCGATGACGACCTTCAGGCCCAGCCGGTGCGCCTCGGCGACCAGAGCGTCGAAATCCTCCAGCGAACCGAACATCGGATCGACGTCGCGATAGTCCGACACGTCATAGCCCATGTCGGCCATCGGCGACTTGAAGAAGGGCGATAGCCAGACGGCATCGACGCCGAGCGAGGCGATGTGGGCAAGTCGCGCGGTGATACCCCTGAGATCGCCGCTGCCGTCGCCGGTCGTGTCCTGGAAGGAGCGCGGATAGACTTGGTAGATAACGCAGCCGCGCCACCATTCGGCCCCCTGCCCCGCCCAAGGGTCGGCATTGTTGTCGGCCATCACGAACCCTTCCTGGCGCGACCCTTGGCGGTCCAGCGCGAACTGGTTTTTTTCGCATCGGATTGCCCGAAGCCCGGCTGCCACTTTTCGGTCCGATGCTCTGCCATGAAATGGACGCTGCGGCCCGGCAGCGGCCGCACAAGGTCGATCGCCTGCGTCTCGATCGCCGGCTGCCATCGGAAGCCTTCCCGCACGGGCAAGGTGAAGACGCATTGGCGACGATCGCCATTGATCATGACGGCAAGGCGGTCGCCGCCTGCATCACCCAATAGCATGACGAGGCGGTGTCGCGCGGGGTCGTTCCAGTCCGTCTCGGCAAGCGGCATACCGGTCTCGGTCAACCAGGCGACGTCGAGGATGCCTGTCGCATCGGCCGGTTGTCCCGTCAGGAAATCGGTATCCGACAAAGCGGGGACGGTACGGCGAAGCATGCCGAGCGCCGATGCGTAGCGCTCCAGCGCCTGGTCGCGGCCGGCCCAGTCGAGCCAGGTGATGGCATTGTCCTGCGCATAGGCATTGTTGTTGCCCTTCTGGGAGCGGCCGAACTCGTCGCCCGCTGTCAGCATGATGGTGCCGCGCGAGGCAAACAGCGTGGCGAGCAGCGCGCACTGGTCGTCGAAGCGCGCTTTGGTGATCGCGGCACTGTCCGTCTCGCCCTCGGCGCCGTTGTTCCAGGACAAATTGTCGTTGTGGCCGTCGCGGTTCTGCTCGCCATTGGCCGCGTTGTGCTTGCGCTCATAGGCGACGATGTCGGCCAGCGTCATCCCGTCATGGGCGGCGATGAAATTGAGCGTGCGGCTGGCCGGCTGGCCGGCCTTGCCAAAAACATCGGACGAACCGGCAAGCCGCGTCGCAAGCGCTCCTACCGCGCCGGCATCGCCTCGCCAGAAGTGCCTGGCGTCGTCGCGATAGCGGTCGTTCCATTCGAGGAAGCGCGGCGGGAAGTTGCCGAGCTGGTAGCCGTCAGGGCCGATATCCCAGGGCTCGGCGACCAACACGCGATCGGCAAGGACGGGATCGCCGGCGATCGCCGCGAGCAAGGGCGCCGCGGGATCGAACACGCCGTCGACGCGGCCCAGCACCGGCGCCAGATCGAAGCGGAAGCCGTCGACGCCGGCGTTGCAGACAAAATGCCGGAGCGTGTCGAGCACCATGTCCCGCACTGCGGGATGATCGCAGGCGACGGTGTTGCCGGTGCCGGTGTCATTGACCAGCCTGCCATCCGGCCGGTGCCGATAGTAGCCCTGGTTGTCGAGGCCGCGCAGCGACAGCGTCGGCCCCAGCCGGTCGCTTTCGCCTGTGTGGTTGAAGACGAGGTCGAGGATGGTGCCGATGCCGGCCTTGCGCAGCGCCGCCACGGTGTCGCGCAATTCCCCGAGGCCGCCGGGCGCAAGACGCGGGTCGAGCGCCATGAAGGTGACAGGATTGTAGCCCCAGGCATTGCTCAGGCCCAGCGGCGGCAGGTGCCGCTCGTCGATCGACGCCGTCACCGGCATCAGTCCGACGGCCGACACGCCGAGCCTTTGCAGATGCTCGATGACGACAGGATGAGCAATTGCCGCGATCGTACCGCGCCGCGCTGGCGGAATGTCGGGATGCAGCTTGGTGAAGGCGCGCACAGGCACCTCGTAGATCAGGCCGCCCGGTCGAAACAGCGGCGGCAACACAGGCACCGCTTCGGGCACGGCTTTCGCCAGGGTCTTGGGCATCAGCGGCGCGGTGTCTGCGCCCTCGTTGCGCCGCGCGGCGAGCCGCCAGTGATAGGCGTATGGCCGGTCGATTTCGACGGCGTAGGGATCGGTAAGCAGCTTGTCGGGGTCGAACCACAACCCGCACTCGGGGGCATAGTCGCCGTCGGCGCGGAAGCCATACCGCGTGCCCGCGGCAAGGCCGGGAACGAAGAGCGCATGCACCCCCTCGCCTTCCGGCTGCAACTCCAACCGGTCGAGTTCGCGGTTTCCCTGCCCGTCGAAGATCGACACCCAGAGGCGGCGCGCCGACGAGGACCAGGCTGCGAAGCGGATGCCCTCGCGGGTGACGGTGGCGCCGAGTTGGGTCATGGGAGCGCCTCACCTTCTCCCCTTGTGGGAGAAGGTGGATCGGCACGCAGCGCCGAGACGGATGAGGGGTGTTGGAAGGAATAAGGCGCCGGTGTTCTGGGCGTCGGTTTGCGCCAAGCTGGAGCACCCCTCATCCGTCCGAGCTTCGCTCGGCCACCTTCTCCCACAAGGGGAGAAGGGGGAGCCTCCGCCTCCACCCTCAAGTAATCACGCTCGGCTTGTTGCGGCCGGTGTGGCTCTTGATCCCGGCAATGTCGTCGGCGGCCGCGATGAGGTCGGCAAGGGCTGCCTGCGTGTCGAGATCGTGCCTGGCCTTGTCCGGCTCGTAGCGCTCGATGTAGACGCGCAAAGTCGCGCCGGACGTGCCAGTGCCGGAAAGCCGGAAGACGACGCGCGAGCCGCCTTCGAACAGGATTCTGATACCCTGATGCTCGCTGGTCGAACCGTCGACCGGGTCGTGATAGGCGAAATCGTCGGCCTTGGCGATCTTCAGGCCGCGCACGCTGGTGCCGGGCAGCGAGCCGAGCTTCGCACGCAGTTCATCGACCAGAGCGTTGGCGCGGTCGCTCTCGACCTCCTCATAGTCGTGGCGGGAATAGTAGTTGCGCCCATAGGCCGCCCAGTGCTCGGTGACGACCTGCTTGCAGCTTTCGCCCCGCGCGGCGAGGATATTGAGCCAGAGCAGCACCGCCCACAGGCCGTCTTTTTCGCGCACATGGTTGGAGCCGGTGCCGGCGCTCTCCTCGCCGCAGATCGTCGCCATGCCGGCATCGAGCAGATTGCCGAAGAACTTCCAGCCGGTCGGCGTCTCGTAGATAGCGATGCCGAGTTTTTCGGCGACACGGTCGGCGGCGCCACTGGTCGGCATCGAGCGGGCGATGCCCTTCAGCCCGTCCTTGTAGCCGGGCGCCAGACGGGCATTGGCGGCAAGCATCGCCACCGAATCCGACGGGGTGACGAAAATGCCCTTGCCGATAATCAGATTTCGGTCGCCGTCACCGTCGGAAGCGGCACCAAAATCCGGCGCGTCCGGCCCCATCATCTCGTCATAGAGATGCTTGGCGTGCACCAGGTTCGGATCCGGATGATGGCCGCCGAAATCCGGCAGCGGCTTGAAGTTGCGGCAGGTGCCGCTGGGCGCGCCAAGCCGGTTCTCGAGGATTTCCTTGCCATAGGGACCTGTCACCGCATGCATGGCGTCGAAGCGCATGCGGAAGCCCGATTTGAACAGTCTGCGTAGCGCGTCGAAATCGAACAGGCTTTCCATCAGCTCGGCATAATCGGCGACCGGATCGATGATCTCGACCGTCATGCCGGCGGCCGTGACGGTGCCGATCGTATCGATGTCGATCGGATCGATGTCCGATATCTTGAAGCTCGCAATCGCCTTGGTCTTGGCAAAGATCGCATCGGTCAGCTTTTCCGGCGCCGGGCCGCCATTGCCGGCATTGTACTTGATGCCGAAATCCTCATGCGGGCCGCCGGGATTGTGGCTGGCCGACAGGATGATGCCGCCGAAGGTCTTGTATTTGCGGATGACATGCGAGGCGGCCGGTGTCGACAATATGCCGCCCTGCCCGACCATCACCTTGCCGAAGCCGTTTGCGGCCGCCATGGCGATTGCCTTCTGGATGACCTCGCGGTTGTAGAAGCGGCCGTCGCCGCCGATCACCAGCGTCTTGCCCTTGAAGCCGTCAAGCGCGTCGAAGATCGACTGGATGAAGTTCTCGGCATAGTGCTCCTGCTGGAACACGGGCACCTTCTTGCGCAGGCCCGACGTGCCGGGCTTCTGGTCTGAATAGGGCTTGGTGGGGACGGTCCGTATCATGCTTCAGGCAACCCTTTTCGAAAGCAGCAGGCGATAGAGTTCAAGATATTTTTCCGCGCTCTTGTCCCATGACACATCGCCCTTCATACCTTGGCGCTGGATGGTCTCGAAGGCCGCGGGATCGGCGTAGGCATCGACCAGGCGGCGTATGGCGTGCAGCATCGCGCCGCCATTGTTGGGAGCGAATTGGAACCCTGTCGCCACGCTGGTCGCCATAGCCGCTTCGTTGGCGTCGATGATGGTGTCGGCAAGGCCGCCGGTGCGGGCGACCACCGGCACGCAGCCGTAGCGCAGGCCGTAGAGCTGCGTCAGTCCACAGGGTTCGAAGCGGGACGGGATGATGATGGCGTCGCAGCCGCCCTGCATGGTGTGTGACAGCCCTTCGTCATAGCCGATGACCACGCCAATGCGGCCACGGTGGCGTGCGGCGGCGGCAAGCAGCGCGCCTTCGAGGCCCGCGTCACCGGAGCCCAGTATGGCCAGCCGCGCCCCAGTCGCGACGATGCCATCGATCACCGTCGCCAATATGTCCATGCCCTTCTGCCAGGTCAGCCGGCTGATGACGCAGACGATCGGGCTGTCGTCGCGGTCGAGGCCGAAACGCTCCTCCACGGCCGCCCTGTTCGGCGCCCGTGCCTTGAGCGTTGCGGCCGTATAGTTCGACACCAGATGCTTGTCCGTCTCCGGATCCCAGATGGCGGTGTCGATGCCATTGACGATGCCATAGAGATCGCTGGAGCGCATGTTGATCAGGCCGTCGAGTCCCATGCCGAATTCCGGCGAACGGATCTCCTGCGCATAGGTCGGGCTCACCGTGGTGATCGCCCAGGCCGCCTGCAGGCCAGCCTTGAGGAAGCCGACGCCACCATAATATTCGACGCCGTCAAGCGCCATCGCCACTGCCGGCAGGCCGAGTTCGCCGAAGATGCCGGCGCCGAACTGTCCCTGGAAGGCGAGATTGTGGACGGTCATCATCGACGGCGTGCCGACCGCCTTGCCGTAGCGCATATAGGCCAGCGTCATCGCCGACTGCCAGTCATGGGCATGGACGATGTCGGGCAGGTAGCCCGAGATGGCGCCGCCGGCGATATCGGCGCCGGCCTGGCTCAGGGCCGCGAAACGCCGCCAATTGTCCGGCCAGTCGGCGCCCGAAGCATTGCCGTAGGGACCGCCGGGACGGTCGAACAGATGCGGCGCGTCGAGCACGAAAAGGTCGAGCCCGGCAAGCTCGACGGCATGGATAGAGGCCTTGCCGCCTTGCAACAGCGGATATTGGTAGACGGCCTTGCGTTTCTTGAAGCCCTCCATCACCGCGGGAAAGCCTGGAATGAGCGTGCGCATGGTCACACCCTTGGCCGCCAGCGCGACGGGCAGCGCACCGGTCACGTCGGCAAGCCCGCCGGTCTTGATCAGCGGGAAGATCTCGGGCGTGACCGACAGAACCTGCATGCGTCTATCCCGATCCTGTCCAATTCTTTGTTTCCAGGCAATTCCCGCACGGAAACCCGTTTCGCACTTTTCGCGGAATTGCTCTAGAGCCCGAGTTTGTTGATCATGTCCTGCGTGACCAGGCAGATGCCCTTCTCCGAAACGCGGAAGCGCTTGGCGTCGAGCACGGGATCCTCGCCGACGACCAACCCCTCCGGTATCCTAACACCATGGTCAATGACGACGCGCTTCAACTTTGCGTTCCGGCCGACATGAACGTCGGGCAGCATGACCACCTCTTCCAGCGTCGAATAGGAATTGATGCGCGCGCCGGTGAAGATCAGGCTCTTCTTCAGCGTCGCGCCGGAGACGATGCAATCGCCCGAGACCAGCGAGGAAACGGCCGAGCCGCGCCGGCCATCCTCGTCATGGACGAATTTTGCCGGTGGCTTCAACTCGGCGTAGGTCCAGATCGGCCAGTCACGGTCGTAAAGGTCGAGCTCCGGCGTCACGTCGGTCAGGTCGATATTGGCTTCCCAATAGGCGTCGACCGTTCCGACATCGCGCCAATAGGCTTCGTTCTCGGCGGTCGAACGCACGCAAGATTTGGTGAAACGGTGCGCGATCGCCTTACCGTGCTCGACGATATAGGGGATGATGTCCTTGCCGAAATCGCGGCTTGAGCCCGGCTCGGCGGCGTCGCGGCGCAACTGCTCCATCAGGAACTTGGTCCTGAAGACGTAGATGCCCATCGAGGCCAGGGCGAAGTCCGGATTGCCCGGAATGCCGGGCGGATCGGCCGGCTTTTCGACGAAGGCGATGATGTTGTCCTTGGCATCGACATGCATGACGCCAAAGCCCGTCGCCTCCATGCGCGGCACTTCGAGACAGCCAACGGTGACGTCGGCATTGGCGTCGACATGCTGACGCAGCATCATCTCGTAGTCCATCTTGTAGATGTGGTCGCCAGCGAGGATGACCATGTATTCGGGGCCGTAGGCCTCGATGATGTCGATGTTCTGGTAGACGGCGTCAGCCGTACCTTCATACCACTGCGTTTCCGAGACGCGCTGGCTGGCCGGCAGGATGTCGAAGCTTTCGTTTCGTTCCGGCCGCAGGAAGTTCCAGCCGCGCTGCAGGTGGCGGATCAGCGAATGCGCCTTGTACTGGGTGGCGACGCCGAGGCGGCGAATGCCGGAGTTGAGCGCATTGGAGAGCGCGAAGTCGATGATGCGCGTCTTGCCGCCGAAATAGACCGCCGGCTTGGCGCGACGGTCGGTCAGTTCCTTGAGGCGGCTGCCACGGCCGCCGGCCAGTACATAGGCCATGGCATCGCGCGCCAGCGGCTGGGTCCGTTTCAAGTCTGCCATTTCTACCCTCCCAATTTACTCAAGTCTCGCCCTGTTCGTCGGCCTCGGCCACGAGTTCGAGCATGATTGTCGACAGCGGCGGCAGAAGCATCGTCGCCGAGATGCTCTTGCCTTCCGCCCTTGCCTCGACCATGCCGCCATTGCCCATGCCGGAACCGCCATATTCGGATGCGTCGGTGTTGATGATCTCGCGCCACTTGCCGGCCTTCGGCAGCGGCACGCGATAATTGTCGCGCGGCACCGGCGTGAAGTTGGAGATGACGGCCACCGGGCTACCGCCCGGCGCGTTGCGCACCCAGGCGAAAACCGAATTCTGGCTGTCGTCGACGATCAGCCAGGAAAACCCTTCCGGTTCGCAGTCGCGGCCGTGCAGCGCCGGGCGCGACCGATAGAGATAGTTGAGATCGCGCACGGTCTGCCAGACGCCGCGATGCGGGCGGAAATCGAGCAGATTCCAGTCAAGAGCGCGCGCCTCGCTCCATTCGCGGCGCTGCGCGAATTCCTGTCCCATGAACAAGAGCTTCTTGCCGGGGTAGCCCCACATGAAACCGTAATAGGCGCGCAAGGTCGCGAATTTCTGCCAGTCGTCACCGGCCATCTTGCCCAGCAGCGTGCCTTTGCCGTGCACGACCTCATCATGCGAGAGCGGCAGCACGAAATTCTCCGAGAAGGCGTAGGTCAGGCCGAAGGTCAGGTCGTTGTGGTGGTGCTTGCGGAAAATCGGCTCCTTGGAGAAATACTCCAACGTGTCATGCATGAAGCCCATGTTCCACTTGAAGCCGAAGCCCAGCCCGCCTTCATGCACCGGCGCCGAAACCTTCGGCCATGAGGTCGATTCCTCGGCGATGGTCATGACGCCGGGATGGTGGCCGTAGACCTCCTTGTTCATCTTCTGCAGGAAAGAGACCGCCTCGAGGTTCTCGCGGCCGCCCTTCTCGTTGGGGATCCACTCGCCGGCCTTGCGCGAATAGTCGAGGTAGAGCATCGAGGCGACCGCATCGACGCGCAAACCGTCGACATGATATTTCTCGGCCCAGAACAGCGCATTGTTGACCAGAAACGACACCACCTCGCGGCGGCCGAAATTGTAGATCGCTGTGTTCCAGTCGGGATGAAAACCCTTGCGCGGATCGGCATGTTCGTAGAGCGCGGTGCCGTCGAAATGGGCCAGGCCATGCGCGTCGACCGGGAAATGCGCCGGCACCCAGTCGAGGATGACGCCGACGCCGGCGCGATGCGCGCCATCGACGAAACGGGCAAAGCCGTCCGGATCGCCGAAGCGGGCCGACGGCGCGTAGAGGCCGGTCGTCTGATAGCCCCAGGACGGATCATAGGGATGCTCGGAAATCGGCATGAACTCGAGGTGGGTGAAGCCGGTCTCGACCACATAGGGGATCAGCCGGTCGGCCATTTCGTCCCATGACAGGAACGTGCCGTCGTCGTGAAGCTGCCAGGATCCGGCGTGGACTTCGTAGATCGAGACGGCCTCGCGCCGGGGATCGGCATTGCGCCAGTAGTTGCGATGCGCCTCGTCGCCCCACTCATGCGCCGGCGGCACGGCAACAACCGAAGCGGTGGCGGGACGCAGTTCGGATTTGAACGCAAACGGATCGGCCTTCAGCGGCAGCCTGACGCCATCGGGTCCAATGATCTCGTATTTGTAGGGTCGTCCGGCACCGATGTCCGGGATGAACACCTCCCATATGCCGGTGTCGCGGCGATCGCGCATCGTGTGGCGGCGGCCATCCCAGTCGTTGAAATCGCCGACCACCGAGACGCGTCTTGCGTTGGGAGCCCAGACGGCGAAATGCACGCCGGTGGCGCCTTCGTGCTCGATGACGTGCGCGCCAAGCTTGTCGAACAGCCTGAGATGCGACCCTTCGGCGATATAGTAATCGTCCATCGGCCCCAGCACCGGGCCGAATGAATAAGGATCGGTCAGCCACCAGTCACCGCCGGCATTGCGCGCGTGATAGCGCAGCGGCTGCCGCTTCTTGATCGACAGCCTGCCTTCAAAGAAGCCGGCATCGTCTCGCCTGGACAACGCACCGGCCTCGATGCCCGTCAGCGTATAGGCAATGACGGCCTCGGCATGTGGAACGAAGCAACGGGCAAACAGGCTTTTGCCGACCTCATGGACACCGAGGACCGCGAACGGATCTCCGTGCGTGCCGGCGACAATCGCCGCAACATCGCTGGCTGGCGCCAGTCCGTCCGGCCCGCTTGTCGCAGCGGTCACGCGCGGCTTCCTCATCAGGCAGTGTCCCTCCCAGGGCACCAGGTGTCTATTTCTGGTGATGTGAGTTCGCATTCAACCCAAATCACCGGGACCACATTGTTCGTGGCCTCATGCAATCACATCAGGCAGGCACGTTCCAGATTTCTTTCGCGTATTGGCGGATGGTGCGATCGGACGAGAACCAGCCGACGCGCGCGACGTTGCGGATTGCTCTGGCATACCAGTCCGGGCTGTTGCGCCAGACAGCGTCGACATCACGCTGGGCGGCGGCGTAGGCGTCGAAATCGGCGGCGACCATGAACCAGTCGCCGGTGTAGAGGCCGTTGATGAGGTCGCGGTAACGGTCCGGATCGTCCGGCGAAAAGACGCCCGAGGAAACGGCCGCGACCGCCTGCGACAGTTCGGGCGAGCCCTCGATCACGGCACGCGGGTTGTAGCCGTTGCTGCGCCGTTCAGCGACCTCGGCCGTGGTCAGGCCGAAGATGAAGATGTTGTCGTCGCCGACGCATTCCTTGATCTCGACATTGGCGCCGTCGAGCGTGCCGATGGTCAGGGCGCCGTTGAGTGCGAACTTCATGTTGCCGGTTCCCGACGCCTCCATGCCGGCGGTCGAAATCTGCTCGGACAGGTCGGCGGCCGGCATCAATACTTCGGCCAGGCTGACATTGTAGTTCGGCACGAACACCACCTTCAGCAAGCCGCGCACCGCCGGATCGCGGTTGATGACCCTGGCGACGTCATTGGCGAGTTTGATGATCAGCTTGGCGTTGTGGTAGCTGGGCGCCGCCTTGCCGCCGAAGAATTTTACGCGCGGCATCCAGTCGCGCTCGGGATGCGAGCGGATCTGGTCGTAGAGCGCGATCGCCTCGAGGATGTTGAGGAGTTGGCGCTTGTATTCGTGGATGCGCTTGACCTGGATGTCGAACAGCGCCGACGGGTCGACCTTGATGCCGAGTCGGTCGGCGACGAGATTGGCCAGCCGCGCCTTGTTCTGGCGCTTGACGCCCGCGAATTTCTCCCGGAACGCGCTGTCATCGGCAAAGCCGTCGAGCCCTTTGATGGAGTCGATATCGTCGAGAAAACGGTCACCAATCGCCTCGCGGGCGAGCGAGGTCAGGCCGGGGTTGCACTGGATCAGCCAGCGCCGCGGCGTGATGCCGTTGGTCTTGTTGTTGATGCGATCGGGATAGAGCTTGTGCAGGTCGGCAAACACCGTTTCCTTCATCAGCTCGGTATGCAGCGCCGACACACCGTTGATCGAATGCGAGCCGACAAAGGCCAGATTGCCCATGCGCACGCGGCGGTCGCCATTTTCCTGGATCAGCGAAATGCGGCTGATCTGCTCGCCCGAGAACTGGTCGGTGGCGCGTGCCTCCAGAAGCACCTGCGCGTTGATGGCGTAGACGATCTGCATATGGCGCGGCAGAAGCCGCTCGAACAGCGGCACCGGCCAGCTTTCCAGGGCTTCGGGAAGAAGCGTGTGGTTTGTGTAGCCGAAGGTGCGTTTGGTGATGTCCCAGGCGAGGTCGAAGTCCATGCCGTGGACATCCATCAAGAGCCGCATCAGCTCCGGCACGGCGATCGCCGGGTGGGTGTCGTTCAAGTGGATCGCCGCCTTGTCGGGCAGCGACTTCAGGTCGCCATACTGGCTGAGATGGCGCTGCACGATGTCCTGCAGCGAGGCGGTCGAGAAGAAATACTCTTGCCGCAGCCTGAGCTCCTGCCCGGCCATGTGGGAATCGGCGGGGTAAAGCACGCGCGACAGCGCGTCCGCCTTGTTGCTTTCGGCGAGCGCGCCGATGTGGTCGCCGGCATTGAACTTGTCGAGCAGGATCGGATCGACCGGCATGCCCGACCACAGCCGCAGCGTATTGACGCGGTTGCCCCGCCAGCCGACGACAGGCGTGTCGTAGGCGACAGCCAGGACATGTTCGGTCGGCTTCCAGACGTGGCGCTCGAGCCGGCCGTCCTTCGACGTGATGGACTCCACCGAACCGCCGAAGCCGACTTCGAAGGAGCGTTCGCGCCTTTCGAACTCCCAGGGGTTGCCGTGATCGAGCCATGTCTCGGGCAGTTCCACCTGCCAGCCGTCGTGGATCTCCTGACGGAACATGCCGTTGGCGTAGCGGATGCCGTAGCCATGCGCGGGAATGTCGACGGTCGCCATGCTTTCCATGAAGCAGGCGGCAAGCCGGCCAAGGCCGCCATTGCCGAGCGCCGCGTCGGGTTCCAGCGCCGCGATGAGATCGAGGTCGACGCCGAGCGACGACAGCGCCTCGCGCATATTGGCCATCAGGCCAAGATTGGAGAAGGAGTCGCGCATCAGGCGGCCGATGAGGAACTCCAGCGACAAATAGTAGACGCGCTTTTCCTGCTGGTCATAGGCCTCTTTGGTTGCCTGCATCCAGCGATCGACGATGCGGTCGCGCACGACCTTGATCGAGGCCGTCAGCCAGTCGTACTGGGTCGCGACGGTGGTGTCCTTGCCGACCCGGTATTTGAGGGCCACCAAGACTTCCCTTGCGAGCGTCTTCGGATCAGGATTTTCGAGCAGGGGCGGAAGGGTTTCGGATGTCATTGCGCGCGTCATGCTGCCTCTCGTGCGGTTGCAACGATCATACCGGCTTTCACCATTCATCCCAGCCCATGTTACCGCATTGCAACATATATTCAATCGATTTAGATGAACGCCCGCCAGCTTACCCTGCGGCAATTTGACAATCAGGCGGCCAGCGCAGCCTCCGGAGGCGCCTTGGCACCGGTCATGAAGGCAACGGCGTCGGACATCGTATATTGCTTGGGATCGATGACGGCGAGGCGACGGCCGAGGCGATGAATGTGGACGCGGTCGGCCACCTCGAAGACATGCGGCATGTTGTGCGAGATCAGCACGATCGGCAGGCCGCGCTTCTTGACGTCCAGGATCAGTTCGAGCACACGGCGGCTCTCCTTGACACCAAGGGCCGCCGTCGGCTCGTCCATGATCACCACGCGGCTGCCGAAGGCAGCGGCGCGCGCCACCGCGACACCCTGGCGCTGGCCGCCCGAGAGCGTTTCCACCGCCTGGCCGATGTTCTGGATGGTCATCAGGCCGAGTTCGGTGAGTTTGTCGCGGGCGCGCTTTTCCATCGCCGGACGGTCGAGCATGCGCAGCCATTGCCCGAGGAAGCCGGGTTTGCGGATCTCGCGGCCGAGGAACATGTTGTCGGCGATCGACAGTGCCGGCGACAGCGCGAGGTTCTGGTAGACGGTCTCGATACCGGCCTCGCGGGCTTCCATCGGCGACTTGAAGGCAACGGTTTTGCCTTCAAGCCGGATTTCGCCTTCGTCGGGCACGACAGCGCCTGAAATCGCCTTGATGAGCGACGACTTGCCGGCGCCGTTGTCGCCGATGACGGCGAGGATTTCGCCGGGATAGAGGTCGAAGTCGGCATTGTCGAGGGCGGTGACGCGGCCATAGCGCTTGACCAGGCCGCGCGCGGTGAGAATGGGGTCCTGGGTCATGCCGAAACCTTTCTGATCCATTGGTCGACCGCCACGGCGCCGATGATCAACACACCGGTGAGCAGCACTTTCCACTGCGGGTCGGCGCCAAGCATGTTGAGGCCCATGGAGACGACGCCGACGATCATCGCGCCGAACAGCGTGCCCAGGATCGAGCCGCGCCCGCCGAAGAGGGAAATACCGCCGATCACCGTCGCGGTGATCGCCTGCAGATTGTAGTCGGTGACGGCCGCCGACGGCGAGATCGAACCGTTGCGGCCGATCGAGACCCAGGCGGCGAAAGCAGCGATGAGCCCGGCAAGGGTGTAGACCGTCACCAGCACCTTCTTGGTCTGGATGCCCGACAGCTTGGCCGCCTCCTGGTCGTCGCCGACAGCGTAGACATGGCGGCCCCAGGCGGTGTGGTTGAGGACGTACCAGAGCAGCATCACCAGCGCGACCATGGCGATGACGCCGAGCGTCAGCACCGCGGTACCGACCTTGAAGCTCAGGGCGAACAGATGCAGCAGCGGCGCCTGGGTGTCGACGTCGGTGTCGCGGATCGTTTCATTGGCCGAATAGATGAAGTTCGTGGCCATGACGATGTTCCACGTGCCAAGGGTCACGATGAAAGGCGGCAGCTTCATGTAAGCGACCAGCAACCCGTTGAGCAGCCCGCAGGCAGCACCGGCGGCAAGTCCGAGCGCCACGGCCACTACGCTCGGCAAGCCGTAACTGACGGCGCAATTGCCCATGATCACGGCTGAAATCACCATGATGACGCCAATCGACAGGTCGATGCCGGCGGTCAGAATGACCAGTGTCTGCGCAGCGCCCAGAATGCCGACGATGGCGATCTGCTGCAGGATCAGCGTCAGCGTATAGGACGAGAAGAAGCGCCCGCCAATGGTGATGCCGAAGATGATGATCGACAGGACCAGCACGATCAGCGGCACCGCCGCCGGCGTCGAATGCAGGAAATGCTGGACGCGCCTGACTGCGGATTTGTGTTCGTCGAACGCGGCAACGCTGGTGTCGCTGCCCGAGAGAACCTTCTCGAATTCCTGAGTTTGAGCCATGTTTCCTCCCCGTGAGGGGTCAGCCTAGCGCCGACGCCCATCCACGTCTTTCCGGTCTGTCGCCGGGATTGCTCGCGGTCACGCGACCCATCGTCCACCCGAAGCGGCCGGGGATCAAGCCCCGACCGCTCGAGTTCGGTAATTGCCGGTCAGGTCGGCATCAGCCCCAGCACTTGGCGAGGCCTTCCTTGGTGTCGATGGACTTCACGCCGTTGGCCGGCTTGTCGGTCACCAGGTTGACGCCGGTGTCGAAGAAATTCTTGCCTTCGGTCGGCTTCGGCTTGGTTCCATCCTTGGCGAAGGCGGCGATCGCCTCGATGCCGAGCGCCGCCATCTGCAGCGGGTACTGCTGCGACGTCGCGCCGATGACACCTTCCGTCACCGACTTTACGCCGGGGCAGCCGCCGTCGACGGAGACGATCAGCACCTGCTTTTCAAGGCCGACAGCCTTGAGCGCCTGGTAGGCGCCGACCGCGGCGGGCTCGTTGATGGTGTGGATGACGTTGATGGTGTTGTCCTTCTGCAGAAGGTTCTCCATCGCCTTGCGGCCGCCCTCCTCATTGCCGTTGGTGACGTCGTGGCCGACGATGCGCGGATCGGTTTCGTCGCCGATCTTGTTGGGATCCTTCACGTCGATGCCGTAGCCCATCATGAAGCCCTGGTCGCGCAGCACGTCCACGGTCGGCTGCGACGGCGTCAGGTCGAGGAAGCCGATCTTGGCGTCCTTGGCCTTGTCGCCGAGCGTCGCGGCGGCCCAGGCGCCGATCAGCTTGCCGGCCTCCAGATTGTCGGTGGCGAAGGTCGCATCGGCCGCGTCGATCGGGTCGAGCGGCGTGTCGAGCGCGATCACCAGCAGGCCGGCGTCACGCGCCTTCTTCACGGTCGGCACGATGCCCTTGGTGTCGGATGCGGTGATCAGGATGCCCTTGGCGCCGTCGGCAATGCAGCTTTCGATCGCCGCCACCTGGCTTTCGCTGTCGCCGTCGATCTTGCCGGCATAGGTCTTGAGGTCGACGCCGAGTTCCTTGGCCTTTGCGGTCGCGCCTTCCTTCATCTTGACGAAGAAGGGATTGGTGTCGGTCTTGGTGATCAGGCAAGCGCCGACGCCGGCTGCGGAGGCGGACGACGCAAACGCCATCAGACCCAGGGCAGCCGCGGCAAACACGGTCGATTTCAACAATTTTGTATTGGTCACGATCTTCCTCCCAGTGGAACCATTCCGGATGCCGGCCACCGGCATCTACGGCGCATCCTACGAATTCTCCCAGCGTGGACGCCGCCTCAACAGACACCAGACCGCGGCCGCTGTCAATAATTAAATCACTCTTATTTATTATTGACAGCCTTGCGTCGTTCACTCATTCTGGCCCAAAAGCGTTGAGGGGAAACGATGGGAGGAACAGGGTGGAGACCGCCACTGCGAGGCACGGTTCGCCCGAAGCGAATGACAGCCTGATTCACCGCGGCACCAACCAGAGCGGCATGCGCGATCACAACGAGCGGCTAGTGCTCTCGCTGGTGCGCCAGCAAGGCAGCCTGGCGAAATCCGACATCGCCCGCATGACCGGACTTTCGGCGCAGACGGTTTCGGTCATCATGCGCGAACTCGAGGAAGAAGGCCTGCTCGTGCGCCAGGCGCCGCTGCGCGGCAAGATCGGCCAGCCTTCAATACCCATGGCGCTCAATCCGGAGGGCGCCTTCTTCATCGGCCTCAAGATCGGCCGCCGCAGCGCGGAACTGGTGCTGATCGATTTTCTTGGGCACGTGCGCTCGATGCTGCAGCACTCCTATCGCTATCCGGCACCGCGCGAGACGGTTGAATTCGTCACTTCAGGGATGAAGAAGATGCGCGGCGAACTGACACCGGCGCAGGACAAGCGCATCGCCGGGCTCGGCATCGCCATGCCGTTCGAACTGTGGAACTGGGCCGACACCGCCGGTGCGCCGCGCGATGTCATGGACGAATGGCGCCACCGCGACATCAGGGCCGATATCCAGTCGCAATGCGATTTTCCGGTCTATCTGCAGAACGACGCCACCTCAGCCTGCGGCGCCGAGCTCGTCTTCGGCCAGGCGGGCGGCGCACGTGACTTCGTCTATTTCTATATCGGCGCCTTCGCCGGCGGCGGCATCGTGCTCAACGGCCGGCTGTTCGGCGGGCCAACCGGCAATGCCGGCGCGCTCGGCTCCATGCCGGTGCCCGGGCCGGACGGCAAGCCGACCCAGTTGATCGACGTGGCGTCGATCGCCATGCTGGAAAAAGCGCTCAATGCCCGCGGCGTCGAGGCCTCGCACCTATGGACGTCGCCCGAGGATTGGGGCGAGATCGGTTCCGAACTCGACGACTGGATCGCCAGCGCTTCACAGGCGCTCGCCTATGCCATCGTCGCGGCGTCCTCGGTCATCGATTTCGAGGCGGCGGTGGTCGACGGCTGGATGCCGCAGGCGGTGCGCCGCAGGCTGGTCGATGCCATCATCGCGGCCATTGCGACAATCGACGGCGAAGGTCTGAAACTTCCCGCCGTTCGCGAGGGCACCGTCGGCATTCATGCCCGGGCGCTCGGCGGCGCCAGCCTGCCGCTTTCCGAGCGCTTCCTGATCGGCTCGACGACGATTTCCAGGAGCGCCTGAATGCTTATCGGAATCCCGGCGCTGCTCGGTCCGGACCTTCTGGCGACGCTGCGCGCCATGGGTCATGGCGATGAGATCGCCCTGGTCGACGGAAACTATCCGGCCGAGGAGCAGGCAAAGCGCCTGATCCGGGCCGATGGTCATCACCTCATTCCGGTGCTTGATGCGATCTTGAGCGTGCTGCCGGTCGACGACGCCGTTCCGGAAGCCCTGTTTCGCGCCTCCGTCAAAGGCAATCCCTCGATTGCCGATCCAGTCCATCACGAGATCGAGGCGATCTGCGCCAAGCACGCACCGGGCCGCAAGGTGGTTGCACTGGCAGGCGCCGACTTCTATGCACGGGTCAAGTCGGCGCATGCCATTGTCGCGACAAGCGAGCCCAGGCTTTACGCCAACATCATCATCCGCAAGGGCGTGATCTATCCGCCGGAGACCAAGACGCCATGATCCTCTGCTGCGGCGAAGCCCTGATCGACATGCTGCCGCGCATCACGACGCAGGGCGAGCCGGCCTTTGCCCCTTATGTCGGCGGCGCGGTGTTCAACACGGCGATCGCGCTTGGCCGATTGGGTGCGCCGGCCGGCTTCTTTTCGGGCCTGTCGTCGGATCTTTTCGGCGGCCAGTTCAGGGATGCGCTGGGCGCGAGCAAGGTCAGTTCCACCTATGCCCACACCTCGCCCAGGCCGACCACGCTCGCCTTCGTGCGGCTCACCAATGGCCAGGCGACCTACACGTTCTACGACGAGAACACCGCGGGGCGCATGCTGACGATCGACGACCTGCCGTCGCTCGGCAACGAGATCGAGGCCATGCTGTTCGGCGCCATCAGCCTGATCTCGGAGCCAGCCGGCGGCGCCTATGAAGAGTTCATGCGGCGCGAGCATGCAAGCCGCGTCATGATGCTCGACCCCAACATCAGGCCGAACTTCATCCCGGACAAGGCCAAGCACCTCAAGCGCATCCGCGAGATGATGGCGATGGCCGACATCGTGAAACTGTCGGACGAAGACCTCCATTGGTTCGGCGAAGCCGGCTCGCATGACGATGTCATCCGCAACTGGCTCGATCGAGGACCCAAGCTGATCGTCGTGACCCATGGCAGCGAAGGTGCCGTCGGTTACACCAAGGACCACACCGTCACCGTGATGCCGGAAAAGGTCGAGGTGGTCGATACGGTCGGCGCGGGCGATACGTTCAACGCCGGCATTCTCGCCTCGCTGCATGAACAGGGCCTGCTGACGAAGGCGGCCATCGGCGGCCTTCCGCAAGACGCCATTCGCAAGGCATTGGCGCTTGGTGCCAAGGCAGCGGCAGTGACCGTGTCGCGCGCGGGCGCCAATCCGCCATGGCGGCATGAAATCGCCTGAGTAACGCTCAATTTAAGTTGAGCCAGCCGATCACTTTATGTTTCGCGGGGCCGCCCAGCGGGACTATAAAGACGCAAGCGCGCCTGACGAAGCCCGGATTTCCGGCATCTTGTGAAGATACGCCGGAAATCGGAGGTAACAGACTGCGACACCCAGGCAATTGGCGGCTCTGGCTGTCCGGCTTTCTCGGCAAGCACAACTCTGGTACCAGCGGGCCGTTCTTTGGCTAAACCGCCCGGTTAAAAATCGTTTTTGAGGCTGACATGCAGTTCATCGATCTTGGCGCACAGCGCGAACGCATCCGCGACCGGCTGAAGGCCGCGATCGACCATGTCGTCGAGGACGGCCGTTATATCCTTGGCCCGCAGGTCGCGGAGTTCGAGAAGAAGCTTGCGGCCTATATCGGCACCAAACATGTCGTGGCCTGCGCCAACGGCACCGATGCGCTGCTGCTGCCGCTGTTCGCCGCCGGGATCGGCCCGGGCGACGCGGTGTTCGTGCCGAGCTTCACCTTTGCCGCCACCGCCGAAGTGGTGGCGCTGGCCAAGGCGGAACCTGTGTTCGTCGATGTCGATCCGGTGACCTACAACATCGACATCGCCAGCCTCGAGGCGGCCATCGCCATGATCAAGAAAGAAGGCCGGCTGCAGCCGAAGGCGATCATCCCGGTCGACCTGTTCGGCCTCGCCGCCGACTACGATGCGATCATGGCGATCGCCAACCGCGAAGGGCTGTTGGTGATCGAGGACGCCGCCCAGTCGATGGGCGGGTCGCTCGATGGCAAGATGTGCGGTGCGTTCGGCCATGTCGGCTCGACCAGCTTCTATCCCGCCAAGCCGCTTGGCTGCTATGGCGACGGCGGCGCGATGTTCACCAATGACGACGAGATGGCCGACAAGCTGCGTTCCTTTGCCTTCCACGGCAAGGGCGAGACGCAGTACGACAACATCCGCGTCGGCATCAATTCGCGGCTCGACACGCTGCAGGCGGCGATCCTCATTGAAAAGCTCGCCATTCTCGAAGACGAGATGGTGGCGCGCCAGGTGGTGGCAAACCGCTATGCCGAAGGGCTGGGCGATGTCGTCACCGCAGCCCGCAACCTCGACAGCAGCCGTTCGGCCTGGGCGCAGTACGCCATCGAGACGACCAAGCGCGACGGCCTGAAGGTGCATCTGAGCGAAAAGGGCATTCCGTCCGTCATCTACTACGTCAAGCCGCTACATGCGCAGGTCGCCTATAGCGACTACCCGCGCACGCCGACCGGTCTTGCCGTCTCGGAGGAACTGCCGAAGCGCATCCTGTGCCTGCCGATGCACCCGTATCTCAGCGAAGCTGACCAGGACCGGATCATCGAGACGATCCGCAACTATATCGGCTCGAACTCGGCGCAGGCCGCAGCCGAGTAATCGGCAGCAGCTCTCAGGCGGGGCTCGCCCCTGCCCTGCCGCTGGCAATGAAATGCGGGTTGGCGAAATCCTCGTCATCGGCCTGATCGCGTTTGCCGTAAGCCAAGGGCTTGCCATCGAGCGTTCGTGTCGTACCGCCCGCCGCGCGCAGCACCGCGTCCCCCGCGGCGGTGTCCCATTCCATGGTTCGTCCAAAGCGAGGATAGACATCCGCCTCGGCGCTGGCGAGAAGACAGAATTTCAAGGAAGAGCCAACGGAAACGATCTCGGCTGCGCCGAGGTCGCGAATATAGGCTTCGGTTTCAGGCGTGTTGTGGGAGCGGCTGGCAACCACGGCAAGTGGTGATGTCGCCGCTCTCACCGAAATCGGCCGGCGGCCGACGATCTGATAGTCGTCATTGATTTCCAGGGCTTCCGCGCGGCCCGGCCGTCCCGAAAAGAAGCGGCCGGTGCAAGGCGCGAAAACGACGCCGACTTCCGGCACACCATGGCGGACAAGCGCGATGTTGACGGTGAAGTCGGTGCGGCGATTGACGAATTCCTTGGTGCCGTCGAGCGGATCGACAAGGAAAAAGGCCTCACCAAGATCGGTCGGCATGATTCCAGACGCCGCTTCCTCTTCGGCCACGCAGGGAATCTCGGGAAATGCGGCGCGCAGGCCGGAGAGAATGATCTTCTCGCTCTCGCGGTCCGCCTCGGTCACCGGCGAGGCGTCTGATTTCCGGTCGACCGCGCAGCCGGCGCGGAAGACGCGCATCACCTCGCGTCCAGCCGCCAGGGCCAGCCGCTCGAAGACGTCGAGCATCGACCTGTCGTCAGATACCGCCGCCACTTTCATATTGGTCTTCGGCAATGTCGCGCTCATTCAGCCAATGTTCCAGGGCATCTACCATCTCTTCCGCCGATTTGCCGAGCGTCTTCAGATGGATCTCCGGGTTTTCCGGTGCTTCGTAAGGTGAATCCACGCCGGTGAAATTCTTGATCTCGCCATTCAGCGCGCGGGCATAAAGGCCTTTCGGATCGCGCCTGGCGCACTCCTCGAAAGGCGTGTCGACAAACACCTCGATGAACTCGCCATCGGCCATCAACTCGCGCGCCACGCGCCGTTCGGCGCTGAACGGCGAAATGAAGGAGACAATCACGATCAACCCGGCATCGGCCATTAGTTTGGCCACTTCGGCGACCCGGCGGATGTTCTCGACGCGGTCGGCATCGGTGAAGCCGAGATCGCGGTTGAGACCGTGACGGACATTGTCGCCGTCCAGAATATAGGTGTGACGGCCGGTGGCGAACAGCTTCTTCTCGAACAGGTTGGCGATGGTCGACTTGCCGGAGCCGGAAAGCCCGGTGAACCAGAACACAGCAGGGCGCTGGTTCTTCATGTCGGCGCGCACGCGCTTGCCGACATCGAGCGATTGCCAATGGATGTTCTCGGCACGACGCAGCGAGTGCACGATCATGCCCGCGCCGACGGTGGCGTTCGATATGCGGTCGATCAGGATGAAGGCGCCGGTGGTCCGGTTTTCGGCGAAGGGATCGAAGGCGATCGGCGCCCGTGTCGAGATGTTGCAGATGCCGACTTCATTCATTTCAAGCGACTTGGCCGCCTCATGGGCGAAGTCGTTGACGTTGATGCGGTATTTCAGGTCGGTGACGGTGGCGCTGGTCTGGTCGGTTTCGGTGCGCAGGATGTAGGAGCGGCCCGGCAGCAGCGCATGCTCGTCAAACCAGACGATGTTGGCGGCGAATTGATCGGCGACCTGCGGCCTGGCGGCCGGCGAAACCAGCATATTGCCCCTGGAGACTTCGACCTCGTCGTCGAGAACAAGCGTGATGGCCTGGCCGGCCACCGCCTGTTTGAGATCGCCGCCATGAGCGACAATGCGTTTGACATGCGAGGACTTGCCGGATTTGGCGACGACGACTTCGTCGCCCTGCGCGATGGCGCCGGAAGCGATCGTGCCGGCAAAGCCGCGGAAATCGAGATTGGGGCGGTTGACGTACTGCACCGGAAAACGGAACGGCTGCTCGACGGCGGCTTCTTCGACCGACACGGTCTCAAGGTGCTCGATCAGCGTCGGACCGGAATACCATAGCATGTTGTCGGTGCGGCCGCTGACATTGTCGCCGTAGCGGGCCGACATCGGGATCGGCACGATGGTCTGGAAGCCGAGATCGCGCGAGAATTGTGCATAGTCTTGGACGATCCGGTCGAAGACCGCCTGGTCGAAATCGACGAGATCGATCTTGTTGACGGCCAGCACGATGTGACGGATGCCGAGCAGCGAGGCGATGATCGAATGGCGCCTTGTCTGGCGCAGCACCCCTTGCCTTGCGTCGATCAGCACGATCGCCAGATCGGCGGTCGAGGCGCCTGTCGCCATGTTGCGGGTGTATTGCTCGTGGCCGGGCGTGTCGGCGACGATGAATTTGCGCTTCGGCGTGGCGAAGAAGCGGTAGGCGACGTCGATGGTGATGCCTTGCTCGCGCTCTGCCTCGAGACCGTCGACCAGCAGCGCGAAATCGATGTCATCGCCCGTGGTGCCATGCTTGCGCGAGTCGCGTTCGAGCGCCGCAAGCTGATCCTCGAAAATCTGCTTGGTGTCGGACAGGAGGCGGCCGATCAGCGTCGACTTGCCGTCGTCGACCGAACCGCAGGTCAGGAAGCGCAGCAGCGACTTCTTCTCCTGCGCTGCCAGGTAGTCGCGGATGCTGTCGGTGGGGGCGAGGCTTTTTGCCATGATGTGACGCATGGTCAGAAATATCCCTCGCGCTTCTTCTTTTCCATCGAGCCGGCTTCGTCACGGTCGATCAGGCGGCCCTGCCGCTCGGATGTACGCGCAGTCAGCATCTCGCCGACGATGGCTTCGAGCGTGTCGGCATCGGATTCAATGGCGCCGGTGAGCGGATAGCAGCCCAAAGTGCGGAACCGCACCAGGCGGTTCTCCACTGTCTCGCCGGGGCGCAGTTTCATGCGGTCGTCGTCCTTGAGGATCAGCATCCCGTCACGCTCCACCACCGGCCGTTCCTTGGCGAAATAGAGCGGCACGATCGGGATGTTCTCCTGCAGGATGTACTGCCAGATATCGAGCTCGGTCCAGTTCGACAGCGGGAAAACGCGGATCGATTCACCCGATGCGATGCGGGTGTTGAAGATCTTCCACATTTCGGGGCGCTGGTTCTTCGGATCCCAGACATGTTGGGCATTGCGGAACGAGAATATGCGCTCCTTGGCGCGCGACTTTTCCTCGTCGCGGCGGGCGCCGCCAAAGGCGGCATCGAAACCGTACTTGTCGAGCGCCTGGCGCAGCGCCACGGTCTTCATGACATGGGTGTGGGTGTTCGAGCCGTGGTCGAACGGATTGATGTTGTCGCGCACGCCGTCTTCATTGACATGAACCAAAAGGTCGAAGCCCAGTTTCTGCGCCATCTGGTCGCGGAAAGCGATCATCTCGCGGAACTTCCAGGTCGTGTCGACATGCAGGAACGGGAAAGGCGGCTTGGCGGGATAAAACGCCTTCATCGCCAGATGCATCAGCACGGATGAATCCTTGCCGACCGAATAGAGCATGACCGGCTTGGCAAAGGCGGCCGCAACCTCGCGGAAAATGTGGATGGACTCGGCTTCAAGCCGCTGCAGATGCGTAAGCGCGATTGTCATAGACTGTGAGCGTTCTCTCGTGCCTTGCGACAGAAGACCTTGCGTCAAATCATCGAGCTTTGTGCCCGGTTCAAGCGTCGCTTCTGGACAAAGTGTTTCGTGCGGGCGTTCTAGCAGATCGGCGCACGGCAAAACAATGCAAGACGAGCCCGGCAGCAGTCAGTTCGGGAATGATTTTTCCATGCTTTCGCCAAAACCCGGAAATTTCTGTTCGCAAGGCTTGCAACCGGGAAAAGGCTAGGAAAAAATTACTCGGCAGACCATGTTGACGGACGCCCCTTGAGCCCATTCCCAATCGTCGGGCACCGGCCGCCGATTTTAGGTGACGACAAGCTCCACCGCACTATCGAAAAGACAGCCCAGCCGCTATACAACCCCCGGAAGCGGGCAAGATGCGTCATCAGGCACGGGCAAATTTCAACGCGAGCACACTCGGTCGGCCGAACAGGATGTGCCGCATAGAGCTACTCGAGAATAGCGAGCCCGAAACTTGACCCGGCTTTCGTCTGCAAGTCAGCAACTCACGCCGTCGCGGATCAATATCTACTTCTCCATTCTTTGCTTCTTTTTTCCGCCGGTTTTGGGATCGGTGGTCAGCTTCGTATTCAACGGCGGCGCGCTGTCGTCCGTCCTGTTGATCGCCCTCAAGAAAAGGCGCTTCAATACCGACCCGGCGATGATGGCGATGACGATCGCGATCTATGCCTATTGCGCGGCCAATCTGGTGGCGTCCATCGTCAACCATGCGATCGCCAGGGACGCATTGCACCTGATCCCGCTAGTCACCTTCCTGTTTTTCCCCATCTCCTATTCGACCTGGAGCATTACGCGGAAGACGACGCTTGTCCGTATCATCGTGCTGAGCAGCATGGCGACCTGTTTTGTCGCGCTGCTTCTGGCGGTCTTCCAACAACATTGGCTTGGTATCCGCGCCGAGGGTGGGGCCGGGAATGCAATTGTGTTCGCGGAGGTCCTCTGCCTTGCCGTGGCGGTCTGCGTGGCCGGCGCCCTGTCGGATGTCGAGCGACACAGGATCGCCCTCATTTGCGCGGCACTTGGCGGGACGATCGCCATCATCTACTCCGGCACCCGCATTGTCTGGCTGGCACTGCTGATTGCCGGTATCGCCGTTCTACTGATCAACCAGCACAGGCTCAAGGGAAGGAACGCCATTCGCCTGCTGGTGCTGTTGCTGGCGGCCGGCGCTGTCATCGCGGCTGTCGGCTTCCAGACAATATCCGGGCGTGTCGACTTTCTGCGTTCCGACTTGGACGCGCTCGCCCTCAACGGTGACCACACGACGGCTACAGGATTGCGATTGGCCGTGTGGGATATTGGCCTGAAGGCGTTTCGTGGGATGCCGCTGTTCGGACATGGAGTGGGTGCCACCCAGGCCCTGATAAAACAGGGCTTCCACGATCAGTTCGGGATGGATGCAGGCTTCAATCATTTCCACAACGGCTTCCTGACCGCCCTGGTGCAGGCAGGACTCCTGGGCGCCTTGACGCTGGCCGCGATCTTCGTCGTTGCCGCCAGGAACGCAGCCGTGGTTTTGCGAAATAGCACCGATCCGATCGAGCGTTTTGGCGCTACCATGATTGTCATCGTGGTGATCACCTATCTCACGTCCGGGATGACAGGCATCCTGATTGGCCACGACATTCTGGACTCGGTGCTGATGGTCTTCCTGGTGTCGGGAACGTATCTCGCCTCGGGCCGCCAGGCTCCGTTGCCGCAAGACCAGGCGTTTCCGCCCGAGACGGAAGAGCGAGCGCTTCCGCCGGTGACGGAAGACGCCCTTCGTCCAGGGATGAAGATCGGGCGCTTCGATTCACTCAATAGCGGTTCAGGGCAAGACCAATGAAAGTCCTGGTCACCGGCGCGACAGGCTTCATCGGCCGTCAAGTGGTGCATCGGCTTCATGAGGCGGGCGCCGAGCTTCGCCTCGCGTCCCGCTACCCGGAGAGGCTTGGTCGGGGGCATGAGGCCATGCAGATGCCCGATGTCGATGCGCCGACGGCTGCCTTCCTGGCGCTTGCCGGGGGTGTTACCGATGTCGTTCATTGCGCGGGTCTGAACAATGATGAAGGCAACGCCGCCGAAGCCGATTTTCGGGCGGCCAATGCGGAATTGAGCGCAAGGCTGGCGCAGGCGGCGGCCGAACAGGCAAGCGGACGGTTCATCCAGCTCTCCTCGATCCGGGCCGTGATCGGCGCGCGCGTCAGTGCAACGATCGACGAGGACACGATTCCCGATCCGCAATGCGCCTATGGGCGCTCGAAGCGCGAAGCAGAGATCAGGGTGCTGGATGCCTATGCGTCGCATGGCCGTTCCGACGCCACCGTGCTGCGGCTGCCACCAGTCTACGGAGCCGGCATGAAAGGAAACCTGGCGGCGCTGATGCGCCTGGCCGATACGGGCCTGCCGCTGCCGACAGGTGCCCTGACGGGAACCCGCTCGCTGCTGTCATCGCAATCGACGGCAGGTGCGGTATGGCATCTGCTCAGCCTTTCGGGGCGGCTGCGATCGATCTATGTCGCCAGCGATGTGCCGCCGGTTTCGATCGCCGACATTGTCGGCGCCTTTCGCGACGGTTTCGGACGGCCGAGGCGCCTTGTGGACGTGCCGGCCAGGCCGTTGCGGGCGGCCGCGATCCTGTTGGGCAAGCGGGCGTCCTGGGACAGTCTGACCGCGACACAGATATGCGACCCTTCCCTGCTCGTATCCGAAGGCTGGCTGCCGGAGACCGGAACGCTGGAGCGGCTGGCCGAAATAGCGCGGCTCGGAGACGCTCAATCGCCTCAGTTGCGATAGAGCGTTCCAAACAGGATGCGAAGGTCGAGCCAGAACGACGCCGTCCTGAGATAGGCGGCATCCGTTTCGGCCAGAAGCCGCGGGTTGGACATGTCGATGCCCCTGATCTGGGCCATGCCGGTAATGCCCGGACGTGCCGCCAAAACCCCCAGCTGCCGGCGACGCTCGATCAGTTCCGTCTGTGTCGGCAGGCAAGGGCGCGGCCCGACCAGGCTCATCTCGCCCCGAAGAACATTCCAGAATTGCGGCAGCTCATCGAGCTTGAACTTCCGCAAGGTCCTTCCGACCGCGGTCACGGCATTTGCTGGCGCCTCGTGCGAGGGCAAGGACGGCGTGCCCTGATACATCGTCCGCAATTTGTGGCAGCGAAACAACACACCATCGCGGCCGACCCGCGTCTGGGAAAAAATCACCGGACCGGGCGACGATGCCCGCACCGCAAGCATGCAGAGCAATAGAACAGGGGATGTCACCAACAACAGCAAGACCGCCGCGACGAGATCGAAGGCACGTTTCAGTCCCTTCACAGCCGTCCCCTCATCACTAGCGCCATTCCAGGAAGAGTGTGAAACGGTTTTCCCGGCAAAGGCCAGGAGCGCTTTCCCGGCGGAAATTGCTCCGACACCGCCGGCCGCGGAATCGATATCCAGGCAAAATCCCGCCATTCAACCGTCAGCCGCAACGTATCTAACCTGCTTGCCCGACCCTTCTCGGGCCAGTTTCCTGCTGCGTGTCGGGCGCCGGCGTCTCCGGCAGATGGAGTTGCGCCAACACGGCAAGGGCGGAAGCCTTGTCCTGGCTCTTCATTGCCGCCTGCAACGCGGCCAGCGCAGCCTGAACCGTAGGCCACGCCACCACATCGGTCCTGAGACCGAAGATCTTGGCGATGTCGAGCGTGATGATCTCTTCGTTGGCGCCCTGTAGCGTCTCATGCAGCTTCTCGCCGGGCCTGATGCCGGTGAAGCGGATCGGGATATCCGCATAGGGCGTCTTGCCGGCCATGCGGATCATGGTTTCCGCGACTTCAAGAATCGGCACGGGTTTGCCCATGTCCAGCATATAGATGGCATAGTCGTCCTTGCCGTTACGCGACTGGGCGTCGGCGGCCGCCATGATGACGAGATCGACGGCTTCCGCCACCGTCATGAAATAGCGGGTCATGCGTCGATCGGTAATCGTGACCGGGCCGCCGGCTTCGATCTGTGCCTGGAAGATGGTCGCCACCGAACCATTGGAGCCAAACACGTTGCCGAACCGCACGGCTATGAATTTGGTGCCCGTACGGCGCCCGTCCGGCGCGATTGCGTGGCTTTCGTGCAAGGAACTGACGAGTTGCTCGGCGGCTCTCTTTGTGATGCCAAGCACCGAGGTCGGATCCACGGCCTTGTCGCTCGATATGAGCAGGAACTGCGGAACACCGCATTTGGCGGCAACCTCAGCGCAGACAAGCGTACCGAAAACATTGGTCTGGATAGCCGATTCCCAGTTCTCCTCGAGCAGCGGAACGTGCTTCAGCGCCGCGGCATGAAAGATGATGTCCGGTTTGAATTCCGTGACGACACGAGTCATCTGACGCCGGTCCGCGACATCGACAATGCGCACCTTCAGGCGATCATGGTGCTTTTCGTCGACATACTGGCTCAACTGGAAGATGCCGAACTCGGAATTGTCGGCGACCAGCACCGCTCCTGCTCCCAGCTCCAGCGACCGCTTGACCAACGTGCGGCCGATAGATCCGGCGCCTCCCGTCACCAGAACGCGCTTGCCGCCAACGAAGGCGCCAATACGCGCGATATCGGATGGCACGGTCGGGCGGCGCAGGATCGTCTCCATCTCGACTTCATCGAGAACGATCTTTCCCTCCTGCCCAAGCTGCGAAAGGCTCGAGAACTGCAAGACGGTTATGCCGCCATGCCGGGCGACACGCACAAGCTCGGAATATTCCTCGATCTCATGCTCGACGCCGCTGCCGAAAATAAGCAGGTCGATGCTCCTGGTGCCGGCGGCGTAGTCCTCCAGGACATCGATCAGGCGTGGCCGGGACGCCACCACGGGAACACCTTGAATCCGTGTGCCCAACGGTGCGCCGCGCTCGGTCGCCATGATGCCGGCAATGGAATAGTCGGTCGGCTCTGCCGTGCGCGTGAAGCGAATGATCAGGTCGGCCTCACCAAGCCGACCGACGAACAGCGCCCGCCTGGCCTGCACCTTATCGACCCTGAGGGTGAGGATGCCCCAGCTCGCGCCGTCGCGAAGAAATCGATAGAACAGCCTCGGCGCCGATATGATGGTAAAGGAAACGAGGAAAAAGACGATGAATTGGCGTTCGTTGAGGCCAGCCACGGGCTGGATGAGACGAAACATCCGCGAAACAGCATAAAGCACGACCGTCAGAATCGCACAGCTCTTCAGAATGTTGAAAAAGTCCGGGGTCGAGGCAAAGCGCCAGATCGTGGTGTAGAGACCACAATATCTGAACAGCAGGTGGCTGATGAGAACGATCCCGGCCCAGGCGACCAGGCCTTGGTAGGAGAATGCATCGAACGAAAGGTCTGACCGGGAGAGGACGAGACTAAGCGCCACCGCAACCAGGACCATGAGCAGGTCCTGGACCATGATGATGACGCGCCGTATCTTCGGTCGAAATCCGAACACGGCTTCTGCAAAGGAAGTCATTGGCGAGTATTGAACTCCAGGCGTGAGAACTTCAACACTAATGCGGCGTCAGATCGAATACCATCCGTCACCGGCCACCTGTTCTCAGCGTCAAATCCTCGGCCCCCGCCATCGCTACCGCATAGCGTGGACGTGAGGTCATCGCCAGAGATTTTTTCACAGACAGTTCGATTGCGATCAAGTGCCGACCAGATATCGCGCAACCGGCGGAGAGGTTTAAGGTTCACGCTGTTGCCAGGAGCAGGTCAGGCGGTGCGATTGGCTGGCGTCTGACGCACTTTCCACAGCGCTGCCGTTACCCGTTCGTTCATCGCGACGCACTATTTTTCAAGCTCTCGGGGAAAACCTCGGGTGGGCGGCGAAGCGCTTTTCGGTTAACAGGGGAACCTACCTCGATATGACAGCTTCCCTCTCATCAGCCAAAGCGAAGTGATGAAATTTGGATCGAGTGGCCTCAGAGGCCTGGCTTCGGAATTGGTCGGGAACCCGAGTGGGCTTTATACTGAGGCTTTCGCCTGGCGCCTGGCTGCCGGCGGGATTCAGCCGAATGCCATGGTGCTGGTGGGTCGTGACTTACGCGACAGCAGCCCCACCATTGCCGCCAACTGCATGGCAGCCCTGGCGGCAAGCGGGCTTCAACCGGTCGATTGCGGCGCCATTCCAACACCGGCTTTGGCGCTGTACGGCCAGCAGCATGGCGCAGCGGCACTTATGGTGACGGGTTCGCATATTCCCGCTGACCGCAACGGTATCAAATTTTACGGCCCGCACGGCGAGATCAGCAAGGCGGATGAAGCCGCCATGGCACAATACGCCGCCGGAAGATCGGGAGCCTATCGCCCTCCGCCTCCGCCAGGAACGGCCTTGCCAACACGCCATGATCAGGCGATCGCCGCCTATCGCGCGCGCGCCGAGATCATATTGCAGCCCAATTCCCTTTCCGGCATGAGGGTCGGCGTTTATCAGCACAGCTCGGTGGCGGCGGATCTGTTGGTCGAGATTCTCCAATCCCTTGGCGCTCATGTGACGCCTGTCGGGAAATCCGGTACCTTTGTGCCCGTTGACACCGAAGCCGTCAGCCCGACCACACTTGCCAAATTCAAACGTTGGGCTGGGGAATTCAACCTCGATGCCATCGTGTCGACAGATGCCGATGCCGATCGTCCGCTTATCGCCGACGAGAATGGCGATCTTTTTCGCGGCGACCTGATCGGCCTCGCCACCGCCTTATTCTTGCGGGCAGACGTCGTCGTGACGCCGGTGACTTCCAATTCGGGCATTTCGAAAGCTTTCGGTTTCGAGGTCGTGAGAACGAAAGTCGGATCTCCCTTTGTCATCGAAGGGATGGAAGCATCATACCATGCCGGCCGCATCGTCGTCGGCTTCGAGGCCAATGGCGGCGTTCTCCTGGGATCGGATTGTTCCCTGCGCGGAAAGACACTGGCGGCATTGCCGACACGGGATTCCCTACTCCCGATCCTCGCCGTCCTGGGTCTGGTTGCATCGACAGGAAAAACGCTGTCGCAGCTGCGCGCGGTTTGGAAGCTTCCGGTTTGCGCAAGCGAGCGACTTGAAAACTTCCCGGTGGAAAGCTCGCACAGCCTTATGCACCGCCTCGCGGATCGGGATGCGTTGCAGCAATTCCTGGCGCCTTTCGGGACCGTTGCCGAAGTCGACGAGACCGACGGCTTCAGGATGCGAATGCAAACTGGTGAGATCATCCATTTGCGGCCCTCCGGCAACGCACCTGAACTTCGCTGCTATTCGGAGGCTGCAAACGCGGACAGAGCGGCCGCGATCGTGGCATTGACGCTTGAAAGGGCGCGGGCGATCACGTCCGCGGATTGAACAGCGGCCGTCTCATGAAGATGGTTCTCGCACTGGCGCAAGACCCCTTCCGACGGGGTCACTGCGTTCGCTGGCCTCATGCGGGAACTCCCCGACGTATCGCCGTCAACTTGTGCCGGCGAAGAAACGCTCCGCCGATCGAGCACGGGTGCACCGCTCGACCACGCGCCTTGAAGCGATTCGATTTCAGATGCGACCCAGGATGAATGCGAGATAGAGCCCCAAGGTTCCGGCAAGGGTCTGCCGATAGACGCCGCTTGCGGCCAGAGTGCGCAAACGCTGGAAAAGACTGCCCTGCCGACCGCTTGCGAACAGGTCGAGGCACGCCGCGGCATCCGGCGTAAGGAGGTCGCGATTGACCGCCAGACCGGCAAGGTTGACATCGGTCCAGTCGGCAAACTCGCCCTTGAACAGGCGCCCAAGCCGCGAGAACCTTGCCCGCCACGACACGTTGGCGCCGACAAGGTTCGCCGCGTGCTGCCGGTAGTGCACCAGGGGCCGCGGGTCGTAGTGGACAACGCCGCCGGCGCCGGTGACAATCAGATAGGCCCACCAGTCGTGGCTGACGAAGCCCGTGCGTGCCGAAGCCCTTGCCAACAGGTCGCGTGCCGCGCGGTTGAGCAGGATGGTGTTGCCGCCGGCGATGCTTTGCACGAGCGCGTTGCGGAAGGACGGCGGCCGCCGAAACAATGGCGACTGGCCGACAAGGCTTCCCGTTTCGGTCATGGTCGCGGTTCGCGAGCAGAACATCAACGGCGTTTCCGCGCCGAACGCCTGCATCCATTGGATGGCACTTTCCAGCCTGTCCGGCTCCCAGACATCGTCCTGATCGCTGAAGGCATAGAAGTCGGCATCGATACGCCGGTCGACTATCATCGAACGGAAATTGGCCGCGAACCCTCGGTGCGGCCCCTCGACCAACGTCACTCGACCCTTTGTCCAGCGGGACTTCCAGGCTTCGATGATGGGAACCGTGCCGTCGACGGAGCCATCGTCGGAGATCCAGAGGTCGATGAGCGGATGCGACTGTGCGAGCAGGGATTGCAACTGCTCATCAATGAACGCGGCGCCGTCTTTCGTGCCCATCAGCACCGCTATGCGCAGATCTGCCCTATCCACGAATGTCGAACACCTTACTTGAGTTCATGAAGGCGAGGTGCATCTGTGGCCGAAGTCCGAATACAGATTCCAGCTTCATCGGATGGCACCAGCTCCAGGTTCGTGGACGTGAACACCAGCACAGTGCGAACACGAAAATCGCTCATGGCCGTTCTTTCCTCAAAGGGCGATTTCCGGCCCGTCGCGTTGTATCGCATACTGTGGGCTCGAAGTCATAGCCAGAGGTTTTTTCGGGAAGAGCCGACGGTCAATAGAGAAGCGTGGCGCATCATCCTTGGGAGATTGCCGCGAGCCTGACATTAGTCTCGGCTAACGAAGAAAGCCGCATGGCATCAGCCCGTGTCCAGTTTTGCCGCAGTTGACTCTGCTCTTGACCTCGTTACGACGCAATGCGTTGCCATATGCCTGTCGAAATGGCTATTAGAGATGGGTGTGGTGGTTCGCCATGGCCAGCGAAGGACAATGCGCCAGAACAACGGATTGCGATACTCCCAGCTATGATTGCGGCACTAAACGGCGCTTTTGACGACATCTCAAAAGCCATGAGATTACACCGGGTCTGGATCGCGCTTGCCCATGAGGACATCGGCGACCAGCACAGACGCACGACACTCGGCCCGCTTTGGATGCTGGTCAACTATTTCGCTTTCGTCGGCACATTTGCCTTTGTTTTCGTGACCAAGGACGCAAGCAACCCCAGCTATATAGCCTATGTGGCCATCGGCATGCTGGTGTGGTTCTATCTTACCGAGACCATCACCATGAGCGTGTCTCTCTTCCAGCGCGAAGCGAGCTTCATTCAGGGCACGACGCTGCCGTTGTTCGTGTATGTGATGCGATTGACGATGCAATGCATCATTCGGGCTGGTTATTCGCTGGCGGGTTGCGTTCTCATTCTGCTTTTGAGCGGTTACGGCATCAACACGAACTGGCTGCTGTCCTTGTTGGGATTGTTGCTCCTCATCCTGGCAACCCCTGCATTTGTGGTGGTTTTTGCGTTCCTGGGCGCATTCTTTCCCGACAGCGAATTCATCGTCGGCAACCTGATGCGGGTGGGCATGTTCTTCACGCCGGTCTTCTGGGTCTATAGTGGGCAAGAGGGCGTTCAAGAATATGCCTATCATTGGAACCCGTTCACCTATTTCCTGGAGGGCGTGCGCGAGCCGATCACGGCGGGCATATTTCCGGGGCATTCCTTGGCGGTGACAGGTTATTTCTGCCTCGGCCTCTGGGCTATTGCGCTGCTGCTGCTGGGCCTTTATCGCAAGCGCATCGTTTTCCTGATCTGAGTTCCATGACCTCCATCACCCTGAACAATGTCAGCCTCGTCTATCGCCTGTTTGAAAAGTTGACGCTTTCGGCGCCCGGCCGGCGTCGGAGCGCTCTCGGCGGCAATATAGCCAAGTCGGGCACCAAACAGGTCGTGCAGGCGCTCGACGGTGTCAGCTTCGAGCTCAAGGCGGGCGACCGGTTAGGGCTTGTCGGCCCGAATGGCGCCGGCAAGACCACCCTGCTCAAGGTTCTATACGGAATCTACCAGCCATCGGGTGGCACGATATCGATCGCCGGCAAGGTCGATGCCCTGTTCAACATCCACATAGGGTTTCGTCCCGAGGCCACCGGGCGCAGAAACATCGTGCTGAGAGGGTTGATCAGCGGTTGGACGGCGGCCGAGATCGAAGAGAAGATGGAAGAAATAATCGATTTCAGCGAACTGGGCGACTTCATCGACCTGCCGTTCAAGGCGTACAGCCAAGGCATGGCGGCACGTTTGGCGTTTGCAGCAGCGACCACTCTCGAGCCTGAAATTCTGCTGATGGATGAATGGATTGGCGCCGGCGACGCGTCGTTCCAGGAAAAAGCCAAACGACGCATGGACGAACTGGCGGAAAAGGCCGGCATCATCGTGCTGGCCAGCCACGACGATGCGCTCATCCAGCGCGTTTGCACGAAGAAACTCACACTTAGAGGTGGCCGGGTGGAGTCGCTGGCTTAAAGCGTCTCGCGATATTCGATATCGAGATCGAGCAAGGGCTCGATAGTCGTAGCATCATCCTTTTCCGCAGGCCGTCAACGGTCCAAAACCACTCGCGAAGCCACGGCCGAACGACAGAAATCGGCCCGCCCTGTCAGCCCCGCAACCCGACCAAGAGTTGCGTCCGTCGCGATCTTCATAGATTGACGTTTTGATAGAGGCTGGTCTAAGCGTACTGAACGTTGACCAACCGGACCGAAAAGCACCTCAATTTGATAACCCCAACAGCCGGATTGTCACAGGCACCGAGGCGTCAAGCCATCTTAATCCTGGGAATGCACAGGAGCGGAACCTCGGCGCTTGGGGGCGTAATCAATGCATTGGGAGCAGCCGGCCCGAAGACCCCGATGCCGTCGCACGCGGCCAATCCGCGCGGATTCTTCGAGAGCGCGCCCCTTGCCCTTGCCCACGACGAACTGCTCGCATTGGCAGGCTCGTCCTGGCTTGACTGGCGTCAACTCGATCAGCAAAGGATGAACTCAAAGGCAACAGAACCGTGTCGTCAGAAAATAAAACAGCTGCTCATCGATGAGTTCGGCGACGAACCGTTGATCGTTATCAAAGACCCACGGACATGCAGATTTGTTCCGTTCATGTCGTCGATCTTGGACGAAATGAATGTCAGCCCTGTCGCCCTTCTGCCCGTACGCAATCCTCTTGAGGTCGCATATTCGCTGCGCCGGCGACATAATTTAGCGCTGCCAGCGTCCCTGCTGTTGTGGCTCAGGCATGTGCTCGAAGCTGAATATCATTCACGACACATGCCGCGATATATTCTGTCATATGAAGGGTTCCTAGCCGACTGGCGAAAGCATATGGACCGCGCAGCTGAAAAAACCGGTGTCGCCTGGCCAGCTCAGCCCGACCACTCGGACGTCAAGATCGAACAGTTTCTGACGACAGACCTCTATCATGAAAGGTCCACGCTGGAAGATGTGCGTAATCATCCGGATGTTACGGCGCTGGTCCGTGAGAGCTATCAAATTCTGACCGCAATCGCCGCCGGCGATGAAGACGATGGCTTGCTTGCTCAGCTGGATATGATGCGGACGAGATTCGACGAAGCCTGCGAAACATTTTCGGCGGCCATGGCGACGGAGGAATTGGCGGTTGCGCAATTGCATGGTGAGCTTGGCGCGCGCAGCACCGAGATAAAGTGGGTCCGTGAAGAGAATTCGAAGCTTGCGAGCTTCTTGGAACAGCAATCCGTTCAAGTCCGCGGCTTGGCTGACGAACGTGATGCCCTCGTCGGATTTCGCGACACTCTGATCGCTGAACGGGATGCCCTCGTAGATGCCCAAGCTAGCTTAATCGCCGAACGCGATGCGCTCCTACGGGACATGAACTGCATCGCCAATGAGCGCGACGCGCTGCTCACGTCGCGCAGTTGGCGGCTGACCGCACCTTTGCGGCTGATACGTCGCTTGTTCGCCCGTGGCTGATGCATGCGCGGACAGCAAACGCGCGGCGAGAGGCAGTTGGCGCCCTCACGAGCGACTTGCCCACGTGAGAGTGCTCTGTTTGTTGCATCGCCATCTGGCTAATCCCCAAACGCGATTATTCTTCGCAGGCCGCGATAGAGTGGCCTGAGAATCCTGAACGCTAGTGGCGATCTGAACACGATCGACCTCTTGATCGAGAAGAGGAGGCCGTGAAAGGATCTTTTCACGCCGAGGTTTCCGAATTCCGCCGGCGATGCATTCTCCAGCAATGATATCAATTTGGTTTCCAACATTACGTAGTTGTGAGCAGCATTCCTTGTGGTCATCACGTGCCGGAAGCTATAGCCGGCGTCGATTGCGACATAGGCTATGAGCCGCTCTATGGCATGGACCAAACTCCCATCCCGATAATCCATATTGGCAAAATCGTTCCAGCCCCACTCTTCTTCGAAAAGCTTCCTTAGAGCTGCAGGGCGAAACCAGTACATCCCACCGTAAGGCGCGACAGGTGTACTGTGATCCAGATGGGCATTCAGACCCAGTTTTTTGGCCAATTTTGCAACATTGGGCTTGTTGCCGAACCATGAGTTTCCCATGGTCGGATATCCAATATGGATGATCGGAGGAATAACGAGACCAAGTGCGGGGTTCTTGGCGAAAAGATCAAGCAAATTTAGAACATAATCAGGGCTGTGGAGAAGGTTCTCGAACATGTGAAGCTTGAACAAATCTCCCTTTGTGCCGTCTTGGAAAGATCGCTTGGAATGTATCCGGCATATCAAATCGTAGCGGTCCTCGAGCACATAGTCACGGCACCCGATGAGAAGGGCTGAAGTATCCCGGCCGTCATTCGACTGGACGACCAGAACCACGGCCTTTCTGCAGTTCGGTGCTTTGGTGATTGCCTGCTGGATCAACGCCTGCTTGTTGGTATTGTCGGTCGTAATGATGAGGTCATAACCCTTCGGGATGTTTTCGGTGTAGCCCAGAATCTCATCGATCATGTCGGCGTGATAGACATGGGCAAGAACAGCTACCCGAAACCGGGTTCTTCGAGCACCAATATGCACATCTGGCAGGACGGAGAGCAGCGCGGCGTTGCTATTGAGCGTTCGGGGTGGGCCCAGGCGACCGACGCTTCTCCATATCAGCGACAAATCGTAGTCCGATCGCTCTTCGATTATCTCCAAGGCTCGCGGCAGATTGATCGCCTCGCGCTCGAGAAACAGCGGGTCATGAAAGAAGAGGCGACGCTTCAGGATCGGGCTCCGGTCCTCTAGCGTTTTGTCCGGCTCCATGAAAACCGGGTATGGCGTCTTGTATCGCTCCGGATCGAGCAATACCGAACAGGTGTAGCCCAAAGCCTGAAAATGCGCTGTGAACACCATCTCGTGCTTCGCAACTGACTCCATATACGAGTTGATGGACACCATCCGGGTCCAATAGTCACGAAACGCCTTCGACTGATGCAAGGACCGCCGCACTGCGATGAAATGGGAGTTGAGATGGAAAGGCAGTTCGGATTTTGTGACGTCGATCGGATGGGGTCTTAACGCCCTGTGGGCGGAGATTCCCCAAAAGTCGCAGTGACGCCGGTCCATCTCCGAGAACATTTCCGAGAAGGGGAAAATCGGCCCATAGAAAGTGTGGTTGAAAAACAATATCTCGTCGAAGTGTGAAAGTTCATCCCACCCCATATGTTCGAGGGCAGCCCGATAGGCCCAGACATCGAACCCCTTGTTTTCCCTGACCAGGACGTCGGCGGCGGCCTCGGAAAGGCGAGATTCGGCCGCTTCGTCCACCGGACCGTTGCAAACCACCAGCAGTTTTTCAACAAAAGGCCTTATCGATGCGATCAGGTGAAAATAATACTCATCTATCTTGCCATCTTGATCGTAATAAAATGCGATTGCCAGGCGCCTCATCGATCTATCTCTCTTTGGCGCAAATGGCACTTGAAATTGGCTTCGAAAAACAGCTCACGATATTTCAACATCCGAAATGTTGGAGGGCGATATACGTCGACGATCTCTCGGCTCGAATGTGACCAGCCGACGAATCTCTGGCAATTTCGAGGCAATGGGCAAGCTGCATTAAACCATTCGGTGTCGATAAAAAAGGCCGGAGACAGGCAACCTTCCCTTCGGCGCCAACGTGCGGGCTTGCCATGGTTTGTCGAGGTGAGCCCGCCCGACACTTTGGCTGGTTCGATTCTGGCTTTTAACTATTGCTCCCCATCCGTCCAACAACCTGGTCGCGATCGTCAGCGCCCTTGCCTTGAAAACGCGCGGCGCTGCCAACTTCTTTGGCGTCGGCGACAGCGGACTTGATCGGCAACTCCCACGCCGATAGAGGATGGCTTTGGAGAATCTAGAGCTATGCATTATCGGAATGTCCAGGGCCTGCGCGCCATCGCGTCATTGATGGTTCTGGTCAGTCACGTGCTTCACCCCTTCACGCCAATGCAGGCTCACTGGATAACTCCATACATTTATAACTTCGGCCCTGGTGGCGTCGACATCTTCTTCGTGATTTCGGGCTTTATCATCTACACGGTTGGGGTCAAATCCGGTGCCGACCGTACGAAGAGCCGCTTGCAATCGACGCTGGATTTCCTGCTGAGGAGGCTGATCAGAATCTACCCGATCTATTGGGTGATGTTCCTTTTTGCTTCGCTTACGATTGCTTATATCGTTGATATTCCCTTCGTGCCGATGCCGGTGCCACCCACGTCTTCATTGCTTCTTTTGTTAAGCGCGTCGAACAACATCATCCTGGCGGCATGGTCCCTTCACTATGAAATGATCTATTATATGGTGGCGACATTATCATTGCTGATTTTTCGTCAACATCTTCTCGTCGGATTGATGATCTGGTTTGCGTTCACGCTCGCTTGCATTTTGGTAGCGTTTGCCTGGGGTAAGGATTGGATGCACCATGTCTGGGCGTCATCTCTCTTCTTCGAGTTCATGTTCGGAGTTTTCGTTGCCCTGCTGATCGGCATGGGCCAAACCGCCTTTGCGAAAACATCGTTCGTTGTGGGTGTGGTGTTGTACGCCCTCGGTAGCGTTGTGCTGCATCGGCATGGCGGCTGGTGGGCTCTCGCCCCATGGTGGCGAACGGCGTGTTGGGGCATTCCCACGGGCTTTATCCTCTATGGTCTCATCACGATCGAATTGCGCGGCCTGTGGACGTTCCCGAAGGTTTGGCAGTATCTCGGCAATGCGTCGTATTCGATCTACCTGAGCCACCAGACCTTTTTCGCCATTCTGGCGCTGATCGTTCTGCGCGCCGGGCTGATGGATCTGCGGCCGCGCCTCCTCGTTGCTGGTGTCGCCTGCGTGTTGGCGATCGCTTTCGGCGCAGCCATCTATCAGTTCATTGAAAAATGGCTTCTCGATAAGATCGGCAATGCCGTTCTTGGAAAACGTGTGCCCGTCTCAACCATTCAGCCCGCCGAGTGATCACCATTGACGGGATCGAATTGGGCGATTCATCGCCCTTGTTCAAGACGTAGAGCCAGGGTATGAAGGTACGCGCCTGGGGTTTGCGGCAGGCTGAAATTTCCACTGATGGATGGGTGGATTGGCGCCTGACACGGGTCATTCCAGGCTATGCGCTATTACGCCGAGAATTTGGTTTTAAGACCGCCCTGACGCAGCGATAGAACGGCCTTAGAATCTTGAACAGGATAGGCGACCTGAATTTCAGGGAGCTCTTGACGGCCAAATTGAGTTCAGCCAGAGAGCGCTTCCCTGACGTTGGCTTCACTGACGTTGGCGTCACTGGCACCGACATCACCGCCGCCTCCAGCATCGGCGCCTCCAGCACCGGTATCTGCATCGTCGACGCGCCCACCGCGGTTACGCAACCTGTCGGCTTTGAAAGGGCATCATTCCGGCACGGCGCCACCTTTAGGCTGGCACCTCCATCGACCCCTGCGGGGGCTATGATTGGCAGCAGATAAATCTGTCCTGGCGGTACATCCAGTCAGCGTTTAGTCCCCAGCCGTCGCTTCAAGATCGCGCAGAATTCAAAAGTTTTGTGCGGCGTGGCATAGACTTGCTCCACGTCAAGCCCAATGAGGCCGAGATTGGCAAGTACCTCTATTCCGGAGCGGAAACTTTGCGGGGTGAATTGCCAGGCGTGCACATCGATGTAGGCCCCGCCGGAATTGTCGTACCCGCTCATTGCCTGCGAGACAGTCGTCATATCTTGCCGAAATTTTGCGACCCCGTGATCTCCAGCCCAATGGCGTGCCGCGTCATTATGCGTGGTTAGAGCTATGTGTTCGACAACGCTCTTTGCGGTGTGAACCTTGTTGCCCCGAGCGCCGATGAAATCCGCAATTGAACTCTCTGGAATGAAATGATCGAAGCAGTAGCGCTTGTCCGGGATAATCAGGAGGTATCTGCCCGTCGGCACGAGAATTCTCGCGACCTGGTTCAGATGATAGATCAGATCCGGTTGATGCTCGATGCAGTGACTGCTCAGGCAAAAATCAAACTTTTCGTCGACGATACTCAAGTCGCCATTGCTGGAGACATAATGAATATCGACGGGGCTGGAGTAGGCATAGCCGATCGCATCCGCCCTCTTGATCCGTGTTTGTCCATGACGTCGAAATACTTTACATTTCGACCACGCAGGGTTGGATTCGTGAAAGGCCCCAGTTCGAGGGTTGATTTGCGACCGACAAGAGCGGCAAGCTCATTTCTGCTGAATTCTGGCGGAGCGGCATCCATGTAAAAATCCTCGGTTGGTTCGGCTTCATGTGGCGCGCTTGGCATTGCAGCAGCGGCCGCTTAAGGCTGAAAATTCCACTGATGGATGAGCGGGTTGGGACCTCAGACGAGTCATTCCAGGCTATGCGCTATTACGCCGAGAATTTGGTTTTAAGACCGCCCTGACGCAGCGATAGAACGGCCTTAGAATCTTGAACAGGATAGGTACCCTGAACTTCAGGGAGCTTTTAGTGGCAAAATTGAGTTCAGCCAGAGAGCGCTTCACCGACGGTGGCGGCACTGGCAATTGCGGTGCTGGTGCAAGCAGGGGAAAACCAGCTTTTTTCCACGTAGACAGCATCTGATAGTGCAATGGAAAGTCGTTCATCGGCAGCATGCCGACAAGCTTTTGCATCTTGAATTCCAGCATGGCGTAGTTGTGCGCCGCTTGATGAGCGCACATGATGTGCTGGGTGATATAGCCCACATCCTGGGCCGCGTAGGCCGTCAGGCGCTCAAGCGCATGAGCCAGGCCGCCATCGACATGATGTGGTTCGGCATTAAAGTCTTCCCACTTCCACCGATGTTCGAATAATTTTCGTAAGGCGCGGGGCCGGAACCAGAACATGGTGCCATAGGCAGCCACCGGAGTGGTGTCATCGAATTTGACATCAATGTTCAATAGGCGCGCGGTTTCCTCAACCTTGGGCCTGTTGGAGAACCAGACGCGCCCCATGGTTGGATAGGAGATGTGAATAAGCGGTGGAATGACGAGACCGATCGAAGCGTTGTCCTGGAACAGGTCCAATACGTTGTGAACGTAACCACGGGTATTCAGCAGGTTCTCGAGCAGATGCCGCTTGAACAGGTTGCTCCTCGATGACTGCACCTGAGGTGACTTTTTCGTGTGCAGGCGGCAGACAAGGTCATAACGATCGTCGACCAGCAGGTCGCGCAAGGAGATGAACAGCGAAGACATGTCCCGACCGCGGTTCTGCTCCACGATCCTGACAATCGCCTTGTTAATGCCGGGGCGCTTTGCCAAGAGGGCTTCGATCTTGGCCTGCTTTTCCGACGTGTCCGTCGTGGCAATGAAATCATAGGGAACAGGGATGTTCTCGGTCAGATCCAGCATCTCGTCGAGCATATCGATGTAGTAAATATGTGCGCAAACCGCCACTTTGCCGTAGTCGGGAGGAGCATCATCGTCCTTGATGCGCTCATTCGGCAGCACACTCGTCAGAGCCGCGTTGGTGCTGAGATTGCGCAATTCGGAATCGCGCAGAACATCGCGCCAAATCAAATTCATATCGTAGTCGGACGTTTCCTCGATAACGCGCAAAGCGCGCGGTAAATCGACAGGATTGTGCTCAAGGAAAGTTGGGTCGTTCAACAACAAGCTTCGCTTCAGCAGCGGAAAACGATTGATGACTGCTTCATCAACATTGATGAACGCGGGATCGTGCGAGCCGTATTTCTCCGGGTCGATATACGCTTCCGCCGAATAGCCCAGACCTGTAAAATGTTTTGTGAATTGCGACGCGTGAATCAGAAAGGCATCTGGGTCACTCTTTGTTTCCGGCAATTTTGCCCAGTATCTCTTGAAGGTTTCCGATCTCAGCATGTCGTTCCGGATGGCGATAAAGCATGTCTGGAGATGCCAAGGCAGATAACCTGCTCCAGTAAATGGATTTGCCGCGATTTCCTTGTGGGCGGCGGCGCCCCAGAAATCACTTTCGCGACCTTCCATCTCTGAAAACATTTCGGAGAAAGGAAAAAGCGGGCCGTAACAGGTGTCATTCAGCAGGATCAGTTCGTCGTACTGGGAAAGAGCGTCATGGCCGATCGCTTCAATTCCAGCCTTATATCCCCAGAGGTCCAATCCCTCTCTCTCGCGCACTAGCAGTTGATCACAGCTTGCCTTGACCGCTTTTTCCGACGGCTTCGACAGATCGCCATTGGAAACGACAACAATCTTGTCAACGACCTCTCGCAGTTTTTCGAGCAGAAAGATGACATAGTCATCCGCGACGCCACGCTCGTTGATGAGAGAAAACACAGCAATACGACGCACTTGGATGCTCCTGCTAACTAGACCGTGAACATCGCTACTTCTGCAATCATGATGTGCGCTGTTCATTGCGCCGAGAAACCGGCTTCAAAACTGCCCTCGTGCCTCGATAAAACGGCCTCAATATCGTGAACAGGATTGGCACTCTAAACTTCAAAGAGCTTTTGATCGCCAGATTGAGGTCAGCCAAAGAACGCTTTACCGATGGCGGTGGTGGCGCTGGGGGTGGCGGCGCTGGCGGCGCCTCCAGTGGATAGCCGGCCTTTTTCCACTCGGACAATACATGGCCGTGCCAGAGAAAGTCGCCCGACGGCATCACGCTTGCAAGCTTTTGCATCTTGAATTCCAACATGGCGTAGGTGTGCGCAGCCTGGTGCGAGCACGCAATATGCCGTGTGGTGTATCCAGCATCCTGGGCCGCGTAGGCCATCAAGCGCTCGAGCGCATGAGCCAAATCGCCATCGTCAAAGTACGGTTCGGGATCGAACTCTTCCCACTTCCAAGTGCGTGCGAATATTTTGCGAAGGGCGCGGGGCCGGAACCAGAACATGCCGCCATAGGCAGCCACCGGAGTGGTGTCGTCGAACTTGACGTCGATGTTCAACAGGCGCGCGGTTTCCGCAACCCTCGGCTTGTTGCCAAACCATGAGTGCCCCATGGTTGGAAAGGCGATATGAATCATCGGCGGGATGGCGAACCCGATCGAAGGATTGTCGTGGAACATGTCCAGCACGTTGTGAACATAACCACGGCTGTTCAGCAGATTCTCAAACATGTGGCGCTTGAACAGGTTACCCTTCGATGCCTGCACCTGAGGCGTCTTTTTGCTGTGAACGCGGCAGACAAGGTCATAACGATCGTCAACCAACAGATCGCGCGTGGAAATGAAAAACGCCGACATGTCCCGGCCGCGGTTCTGCTCCACGACACGGACGATGGCCTTGTTTATGCCAGCGCGTTTCGCCAAGGCGGCTTCGATGTCAGCCTTTTTTTCCGGCGTGTCCGTGGTGGCAATGAAATCATAGCGGACGGGAATGTTCCCGGTCAGATCCAGCATCTCGTCGAGCATATCGGTGTAGTAGATATGCGCACACACAGCGACATTGCCGTAGTCGGCGGGGGCGCCATCGCCCTTGATCCGCTTGTCCGGCAGTACACTCATGAGTGCCGCATTGCTGTTGAGATTGCGCAATTCCGAGACACGCAGAACATTGCGCCAAATCAAATTCATATCGTAATCGGATGTTTCCTCCAGAACACGCAAAGCGCGTGGTAAATCGATAGCATTATGCTCAAGGAATGTTGGGTCGTGAAAAAATAGCCGTCGCTTCAGCAATGGAAGGCGGTTGATTATAGCTTCATCGATATTGATAAACGCTGGATAGTGGGAACCATATTTCTCTGGATCGATATAGGCTTCCGCCGAATAGCCGAGATCCGTAAAATGTCTCGTGAACTGCGATTCATGAAGCAGAACGGCATCCGTATACGTTTTTATTTCCGGCAAATTTACCCAGTATTTCTTGAAGTCAGCCGATTTCAGCATGTCCTTTCGGATAGCGATGAAATACGTCTGGAGATGCCAAGGCAGATGGCCCGTTCCGGTGAATGGATTTGGCGTCATTTCCTTGTGGGCGGCAGCGCCCCAGAAATCACTTTCGCGACCTTCCATCTCTGAAAACATTTCGGAGAAAGGAAAAAGCGGGCCGTAACAGGTGTCGTTCAGCAGGATAAGTTCATCATACTTGGAAAGCTCATCAAAGCCGATAGCTTCCATTCCGGCTTTGTATCCCCCGACGTCGAACCCCTCATTCTCGCGCACCAGCAGCTGATCGCAACTGGCCTTGACCGCTATTTCCGAATGCTTGGACAGATCGCCGTTGGAAACGACAATAACCTTGTCGACGACCTCTTGCAGTTTTTCGAGCAGAAAGATGACATAATCATCCGCAATTCCACGCTCGTTGTAGAAAGAAAACACTGCAATACGATGCACCTCGTGCTCCTGACTAAAATATCAAGTTCGCTGAAAAACTGTCTTCGTCGTCCTAACCAAGGCGTGAGTCGATCCAGTTGCAAAGCTTCTCGATTCCCTGCTCGACATCGACCTGCGGTCGCCATCCCAGATCGCGCACCGTCCTGTCAATGCTGGCAACCGCGGAGCGCACGTCGCCGTTGCGGAACATGCCGTTGATGCTTGGTTCCGGTGCCTCGTATCTTTTTGCAACGATCCTCGCCAGTTCAAGAACCGTTGTTCTGGACCCTGTACCGACATCATAGGCGATCGACTGCGACAAATTTATTCGCGTTGCCGTGTCGATCGCCGAAGCCACGTCGTCGATGAAAACGAAGTCCCTGCCGATGTCTCCATCCTCGTAGATCGGGATACTTTTGCCTTCCTTGGCCATCCTGATGAACAGTGACACGATACCCGTATAGCTGTTCGTCAGCGACTGGCCGGGACCGTAGACATTCTGAAGGCGAAGGACGTTGACGGAGGTTCCGAACGAAAGAGCCCAGGCACGCAATATCTGCTCCTGGGTCAGCTTCGTTGCGCCGTAGATGCTGGTTGGATTCGGTATCGTTTTTTCCGCATCCATCGGCAGAGGTTCGAGCCCGGGAAAATCCCATTCCGCGCGTTCGAGCTGCTGCTTCGATCTCTGGCCGGGATACTTTATCTCGCCTTTTTTCCCTGACCGCCATGCCCCTTCTCCATAGACGGCGCGGCTCGAAGCCAGGACAAAACGCTCTGGAACGTGCGATGCCGTGGCGAAGGAATCCAGCATGCGGGTGGTGCCAAGAACATTTGCTATTGCGTGGCGAGAGGCCTCCGTTAGCGACTGACCCGTGCCCGTTTCGGCAGCCAGATGCACGACAACTTCAGGTCGGGTGGTTTCCAGCGCCTGCGCCCAGGTCGAGGCCTCGGTCACATCGGCAACCACGAGTTCAACGCGAGGATCAAGGTCGGCGGGACGCTTTCGCTCTGCGTGGATCTGCGGATGCAAACTGTCAAGGACAACCACGCGATCGAAGCGGTTTGCCAATTTGGCGGACAACGCGCATCCAATGAATCCAGCTCCGCCGGTCACCACGCATGTTTTAGGCATTCAAGCAGCATTCCGTTTCATTGACGTGCCCGTTCGTTATCAGCGTCAACCTTATTTGAATAGATACAAGAGGCCAGCTCCAGTCGAATTGGATTTTGGGGCGTCGCATTCGGGTTTCCGCGCCTGCCGGCAGAGGGTTGCAGCAAACCGCGAATCTCTGACGAAACGACCCGATCAGCCGATCAACATGTTGCCTGCTTCCTGAAGCACTCCAAATTTGTCGCGGTCCAGTCACGTGCAGTGCTATGCACCGGTCTGGTTTGCGGTCCCATTTTCGGCACCCAGGCAACCAATTAACCGGCGCCGGCTCGTGGCCTGGACGTTCTGCCATTCACCATGATCAAGAGAATGACTGAAGCCGCAAAGCCGGCAATGCAAAGTTCCAGCGTTTTCAGCAAGTGACTGCTGTCGTAATAGAAACGAATTTTGCCTGGCCCGCTCACCTCAACGGCAGGGAAAAAATCTAAAAACTTCCCTAATTCAACCGGCTTTCCATCCAGCGTGGCTCGCCAATACTTATTGGTACGAATGGGGAAAACGACCCATCCATGGGTTGCGCCCGAATATTCCACTGTCAGGTCGTCCGGTTGATACGTCGCAAGGCGCACAGGGCCAAAATCCGGTTCCGGTTGTCCGCTTAACCCGTTCACATAATAGCCCGAACCTGAAACCGCGTGATCCTCAATAACGCTAATGCCCGGCTCTGGCGACGCGATCGAGAAATTCTGTGGAAGACGCACTCTCTCACCAATCCTCATTTTCGGGATGCCGGGAAATACACTCGACCCAATTTGATAAGTTGCCCCTCCAGCGGTTTCGAAAGCCCATGCACTGAGCATCTTCTGGCTATCGGGTTTGGCCATTGAAATGACGTACCGATACGTTCCGGCCACAAGAGGAACGTCGTGATTGAAATTGAAGGTGGCGTATTGGTTGTTGCGTATCGCCTCCGGTGTCAATTCAGCATGAGCCACGAGGAGCTTGTCTCGATAAAGATCAAACATCACCGCCGAAGGGGCGAAATCCCTGTCATAGGTTCCGAACAACACTTGCGTGTTCGCAGCGGTGATGGACTTGTCAATTACCAAGTCACCTTGAAGAGCTCCATTGGTGAGGGAGGCGGTAGCCCGCTGGCCAACGCCACTGGTCTCGTAACTCGGTTCATTACAACCCTCTTTGACAAGGAAGAAACGGACAGCAGCATAGGTGATCCCCGGGCTGGAAAAATTAATGTCAGAGCATTGAACGATGGAGGCCGTGTATGTTGTCTGAAAGGAAGGGGCTACGTCCGCGGCTATCTTCTTTTGAGCATCGGTACGAAATCCGTGAGCAAACAATTCTGGCAGCCGGTAGTTTGATAACAATCCCGAGACAAGGAAGCTGCCGTCCGCAATGATGCTTTGACCTGGAAGGATCTTGGATGCCACATAGGATATCGACGGTGTATCCGGGAAAAAAGTCTCAATGTCAGGTCGTGCGTTAAGCTGCCTGAACCAATAGCCAAGATTGATTGCCTGCAAGAGGCATATAAAAATCACCAAATGAAATCTATAAGATGATCCAGGCTTCGTAGACGGCGGCGACATGAATTTCATGGAATATGAAGATAATACAGCCGCCGACAATCCAAATAAAACTGACCCCCTGCTCCACGTATTGAAACCAAACCCCGGAATTGCATTCACGAAGCTAGCCGGCGCCATGCCAAATACGGTTGCCAGCGTAAATACCGCCACTAATAGCCCAAAAACAGCAAATCGATTGGGTGACTTGAAAATGAAATAAAACGCGAGAAGGGTTAGGAGAGCAGCAGGTATTCCTGCCGAAAAGGTACGCTCGACGCCCAGATTGTTCACAAAGTCAGAGCCAAACATATTGACAATGTCGTAGGGCGTGAACCAAGTTCCGCCTGTTCGGCTCGACAGATCAGTTGAATCCAGAATTTCTTTAACTTGCAAAAGGCCGGGAAGGGCGAGGAGCGCTCCCGCAATGCCTGCTAATCCCAGCCCAAAAATTCGCCTGAACGGAAGCTGACCGATGCCGGCGCTCCGGATTTCGACGAAGAGGACTGCGATCGCCAGCATCAGGGACGATATACCACCAAGGAGGGCGACGAATGGAAAACCGGCCAGACCTATCAAGGCGACACTGAGAGTGAACCCAAACGCCCAACCCAAACGTCCTGTTTGCCAATAGCGAAGCTGAGTGGCGAGAACCCAGGGAACAAGAGCGCTCGTTGTCAGGTGCGGCCAGTGTGCCCAAGCGATGTTGAACCCGCAAAAGGCGAATGTGATGGCGCCGAAAACCGCACCCACATGATTTCTGAACATGAAAAACAGCAGGCAATAGGTACCGAAAGCCGCCAGCAGATAATTTGACAAAATTGCAAACGTGTAGCCCATGGCCTCATTGGGCGTGAGGGCATAAACCAGGAAGGGTATCGACAGGCCTTCGTAGATCGGCGCCTGGATGCCGGCCGTACCCAGCTGATTGAGTGGGTTCCATAGCGGGATGTGCCCTTCCCGCAACTCTCGCCTGAACTCCCGCCAGTTTGGCAGCCGGCTATCCAATATGTCGGAACGCTCCATGTTGACAAGTGGAGTGTCGATCCCGGCATTGTCCCATCCCGGATAGGCCAACAGCAGATCCATCGGTGCCAGCGTTTGCCGAAAAGGATTGACGCCCACAATCCCCAGGACGAGAACGAAAAGAAGCACCAGCGAAATGACGTGCCGCAAAAATGGCGCCTGCTCCGGTACATGGTTGTCCTGCACGGACGTTCCCGTCATCTGCGTGTCCATACACTTTTCCCTTTTGGTGACCTACGCGCTAACTTTTATCTTCTGCATGGCGGGTGGCGGCATACCTGCCAAACAAGAGGCCGAGCAACGCCAACAGGCAATCGCCGGCACAAGAGATGATCCGAAAAAGCAAGGCTGCCGCAGTAGCTGAACCGGCCCCGTATACCGGTGACAGGAACTGTATAAGCAGATACTCCCGAATGCCTACGCCTGCGGGCGAGCCGGGGGTAACAAATCCCAGCAACCAACTGATCGATGTCCAAACAACCAGGCTCGAAAAATCTGCATCCGCACCGAGGGCCTTGAGCAAATAACTCAAGCTAAGTGCAAGAAAAATAAAACAAGGAACTCCAGATAATATTGATGCAAAAAATGCAGCTAATTTCCCTCTTAATCCCCCGAAAGCCAAGCCTGCGCCGACGAAAATTATCAGAACGGCAACCATGATAGGCATTCTGTATTCATAAATTGCAGCGGCCTCGTCATTTCTGATCCACGCGGGCAGCAATGTGAAGTCAATGGTCCGTGATGAATAGGTAATTATTCCTAGAGATGATACGACAATGGATATTATCTCCATTATTATTATGGACGCCGTCGCTCTATGTAATACGCCATGCTTCCCAGACAGATAAAATCTGCCAACATATTGACCTACATTGCCCGGGATATACTTGCCGATTTGAGAGACAAGGAAAATATACAAGAGACGAGACGGTGGAAGACGCACACCAAAAGCCTTTGAAAACATTCCAAAGGCCAGAGCACCGGACATCACACTCAGCATGTACATCAGTAATGCCGTTAGAAATGACGGTTCAAAATAGAATGACGGCGGCTGCGAAAGAACTACGCTTCTGTTGATCCAGAAGGCTCTGCCTACGTAAACGATTGCCGCAACCGTGAGTACCGCACCCACGTAACCTGCAGCGCGTTTTCCAATTGCGACCCACGAACTACTTGTCACCGCGAAAGCGCCCTACCACGAAATATCCATCGCCTAGGTTCGTGCGCAGGAACGGTCGTTGCAACTGGATTGATAGCCACATGGCCAAGAGACCCGGCCAAGTGCACATCTTGTTGAATACGCTAATAAGACCACTCCTATCGATGCCGCTAGATGCCGTGCTTTGATCGAGGCCCTTGACTGCGCTTCGCTTGTCCATTTCCGCCTGATAGTACTTGATACGCTGGCTAGACAATAGATTTGCAAGTGGAAACCCGTAGGATTCGAATGCAACAATATCGAGGCCCGCCTTGTCGAAAAGGTCCTCTAGTTCTTGTCGTTCGTAGCGGCGCACATGGCCAGCCCAGTCGTCGGAAACAGTCCAGCGCTTCATAAGACACGGCACGGATGCGAGAAACAGACCGCCCGGTTTTAGCCATGAGACCCAGAGGCCGAGCGCCTCATGATCCTCTTTGATGTGCTCCAGGACCTCGAAGGCGGAAATCACGTCGAAAGTGCTGCGCCACTGAGGGTCAGGATCAGAAAGGATATTGACGCTTGTTTGAACAGTCAGCGCCTTCGCAACCGACACGGCGTCTGGCCCAGATTCAAGACCGCTAGCTTCGAATCCTCGGTCATAAAGATCAACCAGCAGCGCACCGGCGCCGCACCCGATATCCAGGGAACGCCGACCTTTACCGATCTTCAAATGATGAAGGACTCGTGACCGGCGCAATATGTATCTTGGCGCCGGCACCCAGCCCAGTTCGGGGGCCGCGGTCCCGTAAAGAAAATGCTTGAACACGTTTCAAACTCCTATCCGTTGCAATAGGTCGTCGCGCAACCGCTGACCGATTTTGGAAGGCGCAATTTCGGCAATGATCCTGTCCGAATACCCGGTGTCGGTCGCGCCGATCGCTTGAACGATGGCTTGCGCGAGCGCTTGCGGCTTGCCCGCCTCGATCAGAGTTACACCTCTTGGCGGGTTGTCTCCAAACAGCTCTCGAATGGCAGGAGAATCACGAGTGATAAGGGGTTTGCCCGCACTGACTATCTGAAAGACTTTGTTTGGAATTACCCTGCCCGATTTATCAGACGTCCCGAATATCCCAAGGCAGACAGTCGCTTTCTCGATTTCAATCTGGAGCTTTTTATACTCGACCCACTCGGTCCAATCCAGGTTTCCAGGATTGCGTTCTGCAATCATATCGCGAATTTTCGATGCCTCTTGACCCGTTCCGACGATTCGAAAATTGATCGCCGTATCAGACAACAAACGAGCCGCTTCCACTATGGTTTCAATACCATGAAGTGGAATGAATTGCCCATAAAACAAAACGGTGGCTATAGGTCCGGAGTCGACTGCATCCTTTGGGCTAAAATTCTCGCTCTCCACTCCAACAAAGGCCCTAACTATTTTCCTCGGATCAACCAAAAACGTGTCGGCGTAGTATCTGCCATGTGCATCCGTATCGACCAGCACAACGTCTGCCGATCTAAGCGATATTCTCTCCAACCAATGAATGAGGCGCGACGGGAGGGAGCCAACCTTAAACAACTTCCGATCTTCAACAACCGTGTTGAAGATCGGAAGGAACGCATCCACGACTACCTTTTCACGCCTCAGCTTCGCCAGCGGCCAGATAAGCAAGGAATCGAGATAAGCAAAGTAGCCGCAGACAACAAAGTCATGACGAGCGGAGAAGACGTACCGAAACAGAAGTATGGGGTACCAAATCGCAGCTGTGCCTATCAGACGAAAAGCAGACCACACCGAGGAAACTTGGCTCTTGTCCTCGATGCCGCGCCAAACGTGGAAATGCAGTTCGTCGACGTTGACTCCCGCCTCTCGAAGACCTTTCCGCAAAATCCGGATTCTGGGCTTGCCGGTATCATAGGTGCCCCACAAAAGAACCTTCAGCGTTCGCCCCATGCTCAATCTTGGTGTTCTTTGAAATGCAATCTTGCCACCTTCCCACCTGCACACTCGGCGGCAACGCCAAAGAGAACAATGGCGGATAAAAATAACTCGCCGTTCATCTGGATATGCGAGACCGGATTCACCAAAATATCTATTGGCAGATTGTCGATGCGGGCGCCGCAGGTTGACATGACTGCCGCCGCCTACACTATTTTCTCAATTTTTGACTCTTTGCTCTCCATCGCAAACGACCGGATCCTGGCCCTTGCACCATACTCTTGCTGCAATTGCCTGATCCTTATTTCTTCAAGCAATTGCCTGTTGACCGCTATGAGCTCGGAAATGATGCCGCTCATCGCAAGAATGCCGGCAAGCGCGAGCAAGGCGCTGGACAGAACGAGTGACTGGATGTTGCCACTGCCTTCGCCCAACAAATAGTGGACAAGGAACCGGACAACCCCGACCAACCCCGGCGCGGCGACGATTGCCGCACATGTCGAGAAGAAGCGCAGCGGGCTATAGACGACAAAAATCCTCACGACCGTTATCAACGAGCGCCGAACATAGCTTGGTATGCTCTTGACCAGCCGCGAGGGTCGAAGATCGCCGTTGACACGGATCGGCACCGAGGTGATCGGGATGTTCCTGCGTCCCGCCTGGATGATCGTTTCCAGCGTATAGGTATAGCGATTGAAGACATTGAGCTGTATCGCCGCGTCGCGATGAATGGCCCGGAAACCGCTCGGGGCGTCAGGGACCGTCGTGCCACTGGCAAGCTTGACGACGAAGCTGCCAAGCTTCTGCAGAAATTTCTTGACCGGTGAAAAATGCTCTATCTCGCTGATCGGCCTTGCGCCGATGACGATCTGAGCCTTTTTCTCCAGTATGGGCCGGACGAGATCGGGAATGCAGGAGGCATCGTACTGGTTGTCCGCATCGGTGTTGACGACGACGTCCGCGCCCAGTTTCAGCGCGGTTTCGATGCCGGTCATGAACGCTTTGGCAAGCCCCTGATTGTGGGGCAGCGAGACCACGTGATCGACGCCGTTTTCCCGGGCAACCTCGACTGTTCGGTCGGTGGAGCCATCATCGACTACGAGCCATTCCACCGTGCTGAAACCCGCGACCTGACGCGGCAGATCGGCCAGCGTAACGGCGAGCGTCCCCTCCTCATTCAGGCATGGGATTTGAATAATAAGCTTTGACAATCCACCCTCTTCTTTCCGCAAGGCTGATCGGCTGCCGTGTTCCATATGGACCTAAAGAACTTTGCTTCCGCGCGCTACCTGCTTCGGCAAAATAAGCTGTTTTTGTGGCTGCCAACAACGGCGCGAGGAGGCTCCGGGCGGCGCCGAGTTCATGGCGTTCAGGCGAATTCGCTCAGGGAAGCGGATATCTGATGGAGAGGACAAGAGCAGGGCTGCCCATGCCCAATTCAATTTCGCTCTCAACGAAACTTTGCGGCGACGACCCGTTGAAACCTTGCGGCGACCCTTTTCAGTAACCGCCTGCCATTCAACAGCGCTCGCAGGGGACTGGTTATCCGCCAGCTTGTTGAGTCCTTGAACTCTTGAACAGCGCGCTGACCTTGCTCTATTTTTGCCTGGAGCGCGGCCGTCTGCGCTCGCGCTCGTGCGATCTCTTTGTCGCGCTCGGTCCGCAGTGCGCTCGCGGTTGCGTTGGCAGCCGATATTTCTCCCTGCAACCCCCGGAATTCTTCTGCTTTCTCGGCACGCTCGCTCTCAAGCGCTGCAATCTCGCTTTCGTGCTGTTGCCGCTGTTCTTCAAGGCTCTGTGCAAACCGCGCTTCCGCCTGTTCGCCCTTAGCTGTCAGTGCCTCGATCTCGCTGTTGCGCTGCTCGACCTGTCGCCGCCAGTCCTCAAGGCTCAGCGCAAACCGCGCTTCCGCCTGCCTTATCGCATTGGCTGTATTCCCACGCTGGGCGACTGCTTGTCCAAGATGGGCGAAAATGGTTCGTACAGCTTCCTGGCCATGATCTTGTTCGCCGCTGGTGAAAAGCGCCTCGACCGCTTTCGGGTAGCTGTTGCCCATCGCTAGAACGCCCAGGCCATGCCCATGAAGGAACTCGAAATGCGGCCGGCCGGCCGAGACCTCGCTCCAAAGGCGAAAGACTCCGAAATCGCGCTCACGTACATTCGTGTCGTGAAAGAGTACAATTGCATTCTTCGTCAACTTCGGTCGCCACGTCTCGAAGTCATGGCGAACGGCATCATAGGTGTGCATACCGTCAATATGCAGCAGGTCGATGCTCTCATCCTCGAAATGGCCAACTGCCTCGTCGAAAGTCGACCGTACTAGACGCGAAAAGGCCGAATACTTTGCATCGTGATAGGTGGCAAGGCCGGCATAGACGCCCTCATCGTAAAAACCCGCGTGCTCATCACCCTTCCAAGTGTCGATCGCGTAGCAACTGCAGGAGAGACCCAGCAGTTCAATGGCTTGGCAGGCGGCACAATAGGAAACTCCAGTGTGCGTGCCAAGCTCGACAAACCGGTGCGGCCGCAGCGAATCGATCAGCCAGAACATGAAAGGAACATGTTCGATCCATGCGGACGGAGCTTCCAGATCAGGGGATCGGAACGCCGTCGAAGTAAAAGGAACCATCGCCGTCCCTCAGGTCCAGGCAAACGCGGGGTTCACGAAAGCCAAGGACGTCATCAAGGGTGCCGAGTAAGAGATCGCACCACCGCTTCCGTCGATTGCCGCCAGTCCGGCGCGTTCCAGCCGAAGGCGGAGGCGAATTTCGCGCTCGATAGCCGGGAATTGGCCGGACGGCGTGCCTTGGTCGGATAGTCCATCGTAGCAATGTCCCTCACCCGCGCCCAGGGACCACCAAACGCCAGGCTTGTGTCCAGGATATGGCGGGCAAAGCCGCTCCAGTTGGCCTCGCCGGTGCCGGCCAGATGATAGACACCGAAAGCGGCAAAGCTCTTGTTGCCATGCAGCTGTGCCGCGGCATGCAGGACAGCGTCGGCGATATCCAGCGCTGAGGTGGGGTTTCCCCATTGATCGGCCACCACTGCAATCTCGTCGCGGTCGGCCGCAAGCCGAAGCATGGTTTTGACGAAATTCTTGCCGAACGGACTGTAGACCCAGGCGGTGCGCAGGATCAGGTGGCGCGGATTGGCTGATGCCACCGCCTGTTCGCCGGCGAGCTTGGAGGCGCCGTATACGCTGGCTGGCGCGGTTGCATCGGTTTCGACATAGTCACCGGAAGCGCTGCCGTCGAAGACATAGTCGGTCGAAAGGTGGATTACGGGAACGGCAAGCCGGCCCGCGGCCTCCGCCACCTTGCCGGCGCCGACGGCATTCACCCTGAATGCCAGATCGGGCTCATCCTCGGCCTGATCCACGGCCGTGTAGGCGGCAGCCGACACGACGATGTCAGGCTTGGCCGCAGCAATGGCTTCGATCACGGTGTCGGGGTTTGCCAGGTCGAGCTGCGGACGGCCAATGGCGATGACGTCCACGCCGGCAAGCTGGCCGGCCTCCAGAAGGCTCGAAACAACCTGGCCTTCGCGTCCGGTGACGACGAGCCTCACGCGGCCCCCTTGCGGGCTTCGCCCAGTCTTTCGCCGGCATAGTTCTGCTCGCGGATCGGCCCCCACCACCATTTGTTGTCGAGGTACCAGTCCACGGTTCTGGCCAGACCGCTGTCGAAATTCTCGTTGGGCGCCCAGCCGAGGTCCCGGCTTATCTTCGATGCGTCGATGGCATAGCGGCGGTCATGGCCGGGGCGGTCGGTGACGAAGGAAATCAGGTCGCGGTAGCTCTTGCCTCCGGCCCGGGGGCGCCTGCTGTCGAGCAGGTCGCAGATCGTCTCGACGACGCTGAGGTTTGTCCGCTCCGAATTGCCGCCGACATTGTAGCTCTCACCCGGCGTGCCTTTGGTGGCAACCAGTTCCAGCGCGCGCGCATGGTCCTCGACGAACAGCCAGTCGCGCACATTGGCGCCGGCGCCATAGACCGGCAGCGGCTTTTCGTCGAGCGCGTTGAGGATGACGAGCGGGATCAGTTTTTCGGGAAAATGATAGGGGCCGTAATTGTTCGAACAGTTGGAGAGCACGACCGGCAGGCCGTAGGTCTCGTGCCAGGCGCGGACCAGATGGTCCGAGGCCGCCTTCGAAGCCGAATAGGGCGAGGACGGCGCGTAGGGCGTCTCCTCGACGAACATGCCGCCATCGAAAGGCAGGTCGCCGAACACTTCATCGGTCGACACGTGATGGAAGCGGAACCGGCCTTTCCTGTCGTCGGCAAGGCCGCGCCAGTATTCGAGCGCCGCATTGAGGATGCGGTAGGTGCCGACGATGTTGGTCTCGATGAAGGCGCCAGGCCCATCGATCGAGCGGTCGACATGGCTCTCGGCGGCAAGGTTCATGACGATGTCGATATCGTCACGGCGCATTATGTCGAGCACCGCTTTCTCGTCGCATATATCGGCCTGTGCGAAGCGATAATTGTGCGCGTTCTCGATTTGCCGCAGCGAGGCCAGGTTGCCGGCATAGGTGAGCTTGTCGAGATTGGTCACCCTGTAGGCCGGATTGGCGCACAGATGCCGACACACCGCCGAACCGATGAAGCCAGCCCCGCCTGTCACCAGAAAATTCATGCCGCCATCCTTCATGCCCATCAGGCAAACACTTCGGCCTCGGCGAGCACCGGCGCCTTGAGGTCCTTGTCCGAAAGCTGGTATCCGCCAGCCACCGAAGGCCATTCGATGCCGATGACGGCATCGTCGAAGCGGACAGACCGATCGTGCTCGGGCGAATAGGTGTCGGTAACCTTATAGAGAACCTCGGTGTCGGGCACGAGCGTCACAAAGCCATGGGCGAAACCCTTGGGCACCAGGATCTGATTGCCCTTTTCGGCGGTAATTTCGAGCGCAACCCATTTTCCGAAAGTCGGCGAGCTGCGGCGAATGTCGACCGCGACGTCCAGCAGCGCGCCCCTGATGACGCGCAGCAGCTTGTCCTGGGCCCGCGGCTCGAGCTGGTAGTGAAGCCCTCGCAACACGCCTGCCGTCGCGGAATAGGAGTGGTTGTCCTGCACGAAAACCAAGTCGATGCCTGCCTGCGAAAACCGCTCGGCATTGTAGGTTTCCATGAAGAAGCCGCGTGCATCGCCATGTCGCTTGGGGACGATTTCCAGCACGCCATCGATGCCGAGGGACCTGATCTCCAAAGCTTAGCCCTCCAACAGATCGGCGACGCGCCGCCGCAGATAGGCGGCATATTCATTTTTGCCCAACCGGGTTGCGCGTTGCAGCACTTGCTCTGCCGTCAGCCAGCCCTGCTCGAAGGCGATCTCCTCAGGGCAAGCAACCTTGATGCCCTGCCGATGTTCGATCGTGCGCACGAAAGAAGAGGCTTCGTGCAAACTGTCATGCGTGCCGGTGTCGAGCCAGGCATAGCCACGCCCCAAACGGTGCACATGCAGCTTGCCGCGCTCGAGATAGACATTGTTGACCGCCGTGATCTCGAGCTCGCCACGCGCCGACGGGCGGATCGTCGGGGCGATGTCGACCACGTCATTGTCATAGAAATAGAGACCGGTGACAGCCCAGTTCGACTTCGGCTTCTGCGGCTTTTCCTCAATCGTCAGCGCGGTTCCGGTCGCCTTATCGAAGGACACGACACCATAGCGCTCGGGATCCTCTACATGGTAGGCGAACACCGAAGCACCCGCCTCGCGCGCAGCGGCGGCGCGGCAAAGCTGCGACAGGCCGTCACCGAAATAGATGTTGTCGCCAAGAATCATCGCGACGCTGTCTTTGCCGATGAAATCCCGGCCGATAATGAAAGCTTCCGCAAGACCATTGGGCTGCGGCTGCTCGGCGTAGGAGAACGCCAGCCCGAACTCCGATCCGTCGCCGAGTAAATCACGAAAAGCCGGCAGATCGCGCGGTGTCGAAACAATCAGAATCTCACGGATTCCCGCGAGCATCAGTACGCTCAGCGGATAATAAATCATCGGCTTGTCGTATATCGGAAGGATTTGCTTAGAGACTGCTAATGTCAGTGGATAAAGACGCGTTCCACTGCCTCCAGCAAGGATAATTCCTTTCAAGAAGCTCTCCTTGACATGCCGAAGCCCCCCGGCCCTGATCGACCGTGCTTAGGTTTCATTCAATGGCTTGTCAATGCGGCACGCGACACAGCAGAGGCCTGTTCCGCACGCCAGGACATGACCTCAGCCACCCTTACCCAAAATACGCCTGGTACCAATCGACGAACCGCCCTACCCCGTCTGACACGGACGTGCCGGGGCGGTAGCCAACAGCCTCCTGCAGCGCGGAAGTGTCGGCGAAGGTGTCCGGTACGTCGCCGGCCTGCAGCGGCAAGAGCTCGATGACGGCCTTGCGGCCAAGCGCGCTTTCCAGCGCCTCGACATAGGCGGTCAGCCTCACCGGATTGTTGTTGCCGATGTTGAAGATACGCCAGGGCGCGCTGCTCGTTGCCGGATCCGGATGGCCGGAATCCCAGGCGGGATTGCTGGCTGCAGGGCTGTCGCTGGTCCGGATCACGCCTTCGGCGATGTCGTCGATATAGGTGAAGTCGCGCGTGTGGTTACCATTGTTGAACAGCTTGATCGGCTCGCCGGCCAGGATGCTCCTGGTGAACAGGAACAGCGCCATGTCGGGGCGCCCCCAAGGCCCGTACACGGTGAAGAACCGCAGCCCGGTCGTCGGCAACCCGAACAGATGGCTGTAACTGTGCGCCATCAGCTCGTTGGCGCGCTTGGTCGCGGCGTAGAACTGCAGCGGATGATCGGCCGGGCGGTGCTCGGAAAACGGCATGTCGGTGTTGGCGCCGTAAACGCTCGAGGTGCTGGCATAGGTCAGGTGCGCAATGCCGGCATTGCGGCAGGCCTCCAGCATGTTGGTGAAAGCAACGATGTTGCTTTCGACATAGGCGCGCGGGTTTTCCAGGCTGTATCGCACTCCCGCCTGGGCGGCGAGATGGATCACCCGGTCGAAGCCATGATCGGCAAAGCAGCCGTCCACGATTTCTCTGTCGGCAAGATTGCCATGGATGAAATGATAGCCGGCATTGGTGCCTTGGCTGGCTTCGGCCAGCAGCCGCAGCCGCGCCTGCTTGATCCGCGGGTCATAATAGTCGTTGACGCTGTCGACGCCGACAACCTCGTCGCCACGCTCCAGGAGCCGCCTGGCGACATGATAGCCTATGAAGCCGGCGGCGCCGGTGACCAGAACCTTCATCGGAAGCGCCCATCCTCGGGAATGGATCCCTGACGTCTATGGCACGCCAATCTTCCTACAGGCCTCAGGAGCGCTTCAGCAGCGACCAGACGGCCGGCACAAGGCTTGCCGCCAGCGCGACCTTGATCAGATCGCCAACGATGAACGGCACGACGCCGAACTGCCAGGATTTTTCCGGGCCGATCAGCAGCGCCAGCCAGGCAAAGCCCATCGCCATCATCACCACTTCGGCAACCAGCATAGCGTTGAAAAGCTTGATCGGGTGGCGATCCCAGCCGCGATCCGCGGCCCAGCCGACAATCGCCGCCATGACGACAAAGCCCGCGAGATAGCCACCCGTCGGACCAACCATGTAGGCAAGGCCAATGCCCTTCTCCGGTGTGCCCTGGAAGACCGGGAAGCCCATCGCGCCCTCCGCCATATAGAGCAGCAGCGTGGCGACGCCGAGGCGCAGGCCGAAGGCGGCGGCGATCAGCAAGACGGCCAGCGTCTGCATCGAGATGTCGACCGGCCCCAGCACAACCTTGGTCTTGGCCGACAGGGTCAGCAGTAGCGTTCCGGCGATCGCCAGGAAAAGCTGTGTTGCCAGCCGCGCCGCGCCTTCCTGCGGCAAAGCCAGAGAAACAAGCGGGCGCATCGTGGTTGCAGTTGCCATGGTCTTCCCCAATCCGGTCCAGCGCGATCCGATAATCGCGATCCTGCGTTTTCCTATATTGGCTTGCGTGCTATGCGGCAATCGGTTTTGCCGTTCCGGGAACAATGTGCCGACATGGCTCTCAAATTCGATACCAGCTTCGATCCGCACTACGGCCAGGGCGTGAACGTCGGCCCGGACGTGCAGCGCGTCACGGTCCGGAACCCCAGCCCCTTCACCTTTCATGGCACCAACAGCTATGTCGTCGGGCGCGACACGCTGGCGGTAATCGATCCCGGGCCAGATGATGAGGCGCATCTTCAGACCTTGCTCGGCGTGATCGCCGGCAGGCCGGTCAGCCATATCTTCGTCAGCCACACGCATCGCGACCATTCCCCGCTGGCGGCCCAACTGAAGGAGCGCACCGGCGCCTTGGTGATGGCGGAAGGGCCGCACCGGCCGGCGAGGCCACTGCATATCGGCGAGACCAATGCGCTAGACGCCAGCGCCGACACCGCTTTCATTCCCGACATCGCACTGCCGGACGGCGCGTTGGTGGCCGGCGACGGGTGGGCGATCCGTACGGTTCTGACCCCCGGCCACACCGCCAATCACGCGGTGTTCGCGCTGGAAGAAACCGGCATCCTGTTTTCGGCCGATCATGTCATGGCGTGGGCGACATCGATTGTCGCGCCGCCGGACGGGGCCATGGCCGACTACATGGCATCGCTGGACCGCCTGATCGAGCGCGACGACCGCCTGCTGCTGCCTGGGCACGGCGGGCCGGTCGCCAAGCCGCGCGCTTTCATGCGGGGATTGAAGACGCATCGCAAAATGCGCGAGCGGGCCATATTGGAGCGGGTCAGAGCCGGGGACCGGACGGTTCCCGACATGGTCAAGGCGATCTACAGGGATACAGATCCCCGGTTACATGGCGCCGCAGGACTGTCGGTGCTTGCCCATCTCGAGGACCTGGTGGCGCGCGGCATGGTGTCGACGGAGGCCGCTCCTGCCATTGACGGCATTTTCATGCCGGCTGGCTAATCCAAGACCTCTCCACGACCTTGCGATTGCCCTGCCTCAGAACCGGCTGGACCGTTCTTCTGGCTGAGGCGACTTCAAACCTTGGCAAGAGCATTCCGGATTGGCCGGGAGTCGTGCGGCGGTTTCCAGCGCGACCCGCGAGGCCGTCATGGACAGGTTCGGCAACACGTCTTCCTGCAGCAATTGCTGGCGATTGCGGTCCATATAGTCGTTGAAGCCTGCCGTCACGAACGCCAAAGGCACGAAACACGCGCCGATCTCGCGGGACAAAGTGGCCTCGGGCGCTATCGAATGGTTGAGCACGTCCGCCCCCATGCCGCGGAACGCCAGGGCCTCGGCCGGGG